>DFHP01000023.1:348-2612 GCA_002371335.1 Eubacterium sp. UBA3720 | reverse complement strand
TTTTTCCGGCAAAATGCCCTACTCCAGTCACTCGAAATGCTTCATCAGTTCTACGCCGGCACTGGTGCCCAGACGCTCGGCACCCGCTTCGATCATGGCAACTGCAGTCTCAAAATCACGGATGCCGCCGGCAGCCTTGACCTTCACCGCATCCCCCACGACAGACTTCATCAGACGGACGTCCTCGACGGTCGCACCGCCAGTGCCGAAACCGGTGGATGTTTTTATGAAATCAGGAAGTACCTTCAGAGAGATCTCTGCAGCAGTCCTCTTCTCCTCATCTGTCAGATAGCAGTTTTCAAAAATCACCTTACAGATAACGCCGCTGTCATGGCAGGCCTGCGTGATTTCCCGCATCTCCCGCTCTATATACTCCGTATTCCCGTTTTTGAGCTCGGCAACATTGAGCACATAATCTATTTCATGGGCGCCCTTTTCAATCGCGTCCCTTGTCTCAAAAACCTTGCTCTCAATAGTCATCTGCCCCAGAGGGAACCCGACTGTCACTCCGATATGCACCTGGCTTTTCCCCAGATATTTTTTGCAGCGCTCAATCTGCGCGCCGTTGATCGCCAGCGCCTTGAACCCGTACTGATTTGCCTCTTCGCAGAGTTTTTTGAAGGCCGCGTCTTCCGAAAATGCTTTCAGATTGGTGTGGTCGATCATCTGTGCCAGCTGTTCTTTCGTGATATTCATAAAGTTCCTCCTGCTCTCAAACCAGTGAACGATTATTGCCGTATACCGTTTCCTAAGAGTATAACCCGAATCCTCATCTTTGCCAAATCGTTCTTTCCCTGGGATAAAAAAGCGTTCTTCCCCGGATAAAAAAATCCGGCCGAAGCCGGATTTTTTTGTAGATTTTGTAAGCGTGGCCGTCATCATTTTTACAGATGGATCCAGCTATACCTTTGACGCCATTTTTTCAGCCGGATCCATCTGTACCTCTGACGCAGTACAGGTCAAATGTTTCCTCTACAAGAAGCAGCCACCAAAAGAAACAGTCACCAGTTCTTTTACACTAGTGACCTGTTTTTGTGACACGGCTTCGACAGAGTCAGGTCTGGGTCATTTCTTTGTATCGGTTCCTGTTCTCCTTTGTGTATCCCAGAAGGACGGCCGGATTTCTTTCGGCAATGACACTCAGAATCATGTCATTTGTCCTTTTCTTGTTTCTCAGAGGCATCAACTGGTGGCTGGTTTTGTCACGCATATAGCAGACAACAAAGCTGTTGATCTCTATGAAATTTCTGCGGATGATATGCTTATAAGCCCATACAATATCGCGATAGGGGATAATGTCACCGCTGTTTCTTGCGAATATATAATTGTCTGTAAGGATCGGATCATTCTTCGGATCATCTGAGCTGTGTAAGCTGAATTCGTTCCAGGCATTGAGGAGCTGCCCTCTCTGCTCCAATGCGGCCATAGACTTTTCAAGTTTTTTCTTTTTCTGTCGGTCGCTGAGAATAATAAGCAGCGCGATCACAGCGCAGATGCCGGCTGTAACAGGAAGAATCAGATAGTTCCTGTTCCTCATTGCCATATTTGTATCCAGATAATACTCGCCCAGGTAGTTGGCCATGTCCTCTACGCTGTCTCCGTATGTCTCGGCGACTGTCTCAAGAATCTGATCCGGAAAGGCTGTGGAATATCCCTTTAATTCCAGCGGGACAGGCTCGATCGGTTCAGCAGTTGCTTCGTCGGATTCTGTGCTTGTCCAGTATTCATACTGCTTCTGCATGGACTCGAAATCGTCCTGCGTCATTCGTACCAGATACAGCAGCTTGTCAGAGCCCTGTGCGACATAATAGTATTCTTCGCCTTTTGCGGCAGACCAGTTATCGATCCCAATCACTTCGAGAGAGACATATTTCCCTTCCTGCTCCCCGTTTACTGGATCGAATGGCTGCGCTTCGCCACGAAAGGGATCCTGACGGAGGATCCCCCATACAGCGAGCAATAATAATGCTAAAACGCATAGAATCGCCATCAGAATCCTGCCGGATCTGCCTGTTTTAAAGTGTTCCCGAAATTGCTGTTTTACTTCGTTCATGAAACCTCCTTACAATCGGTCATAGGTGAATTATTCCGTGGGTAAGGAAGTATGTCATATTATTACAAACGTGTTACACACCGCGCGGCCGCTGTCCTGCCAAAAAAATATTTCTTGACAATCACCACTTTCTCTAGTAGAATATTTATGCTAACAAAGATTTTGTTGCATCGAAGCGTGGCTCAGCTTGGTAGAGCGCTGCGTTCGGGAC
>DFHP01000023.1:0-275 GCA_002371335.1 Eubacterium sp. UBA3720 | reverse complement strand
GTTCGAATCCCGTCGCTTCGACTCTTGGCAGGGGCGAGAAAACCTTGGAAATTCAATGTTTCCAAGGTTTTTTCTTGTTTAAAGGGAAAATGAAATTCCCCCATCAATCCTTGTTTGGGGGAATTTTGGGGGAATCCTTCAAAATTGTGGGGGAATTGTATCTAAATAACCGATCTGATCAGTCCGCTTCTTCAACCGGAAATGAACCTTGCTTTCTTCAGATCATTGATCGCATCCTGTTCATAATCATCCACCTGAATCCGTGAAGTTGATTT
>DFHP01000202.1:2375-3551 GCA_002371335.1 Eubacterium sp. UBA3720 | reverse complement strand
GGACATTTCTTCGTTAAAGGAAGAATTTTCGAATATTGGGTTATCTGTCGTTGAAGGGAAATTAAATATAACATATCAGGAGGTAAGTGAATGAGTACAGTTACAGAGGTTACAAAGCCTGTTGTGCTTGACGAAACTTTTAACGATAAGATGGACGCTCTGAACCATCTTATTTCGCATCAGAACGCCGCCATCGATCTACTCGCGTCCGACAAGCGCGCTGAACTGGTTACGAATGTGCAGGAAGTAGCGATTCTCGCAAAGAGTGGCGAACTGCTTGAGGTAATGGATTATGGCGATGAAATCCATCCTGAGTGGGTGGACGGCGAAACGCACTACAACCCGGCGATGAATCTTTGCCATGAGTCGGACGAAGAACTGGAGGATGGCGAAACTGTACACGGTTGCTTTTTCGAGTGGGGCAAGACGATTCCTTACGGGATGCCGTTCGATCCTGCCGAAGCTATCTTCGAGTCAGACACAGAACTCCCGGCGGGAACTTACTATTTCACTATCGCAAATGACTCTTGGGGCAATAACAACGGTAAGAACATCCAGTTTACACTGACCGAAGCACTCCCGGCGGGATATCAGATCAGAAAGAGCGTTGGATATAACGGACTCGTAACCAGCGGCACACTTGACATTTACTCAAGCGGTGCAAGCCTGACAAAGGAATACTCCGTCACACCGTCCGAGGGGACTTCTGGCACGTTCTTGGGGACATCTGATGGATCTGGAAACATCAACCACTGGCACCGGGTTGCACTGGGACATAACAGATGGAAAACATCGAACATGCGCCAGTTCCTTAATGCCACTGGAGCAAAAGGAACGTGGTGGACAAAACAAGAAAAATGGGACGTTAAGCCGTCACAGGCAGATACGATTGACGGTTTTCTGCATGGATATACGGAAGATGTATACCGATATTTTAAACCGATCAAAATGGTAACGGTAGCGTGCAACGCCGACAACAATGTCGAAGATGTCACGTATGATCGTGTTTTCCTTTCGTCTCTTGAACAAATGTATTGCGTGCCACAGTTCCCTGGAAAAGAAGGAGAATACTGGGAATATTACAAACGCCTTCTTGGGCGTACATCGCCTGCACCAACATCGCAGACTTATGCGCGGCTGATTAAGTATGCGCTGAACGCCCCAACTAGTGCGCAG
>DFHP01000202.1:0-2214 GCA_002371335.1 Eubacterium sp. UBA3720 | reverse complement strand
TAGGTGCGCCCCCAGCGTGTTTTTATCTGAATGATCGGAGAATCGAGCGCCGCACACCTGCGGCGCGAGTAATAAGGCATGAGTGGAGTCAGGAAGAAAGATCAAACAGAACATAGGTTCACAACCTTAGATATCGTCTTGGATATGTATGATCATACAACGACAGTTACGGCGAATCCAAAGTTCGACAAATGTCCCAAAATTCGAGATCGCATAGATGATGAAGCGGCGTTGATATATCATTTTTGCCGTTCAGCGAATGAGGACTACGACAACCGCGATGTGGACGAATCGTTGATGCGCTTAAATCTCGAAAACGAAGCGATTAGACGGTGTATGTGGCTTAAGACATATATCAGGCTTGCTCAAAAGAAATTGCATCTTAGAGCAAGGAAAGTCATCTACTGGAATAAGGTTGTAAACAAATCGATGGACGCGATCAAGAAATGGATCGTATCCGAAAAGAAAAATAGAAGGGAATTATTTGGGCTGTAGGCTGTATGTGCGCAGAACTGCTTCCGTCGTTCGGCTAACCGCAACAACGCGAACAATGTGTGGAATGTCAACACATCAGGCAACGTGAACACGAACAACGCGAACAACGCCAATAGGTGCGCCCCCAGATTGTATGGCATTACGAACGCACGGTTCGCACATAGTGCGGATGCTTCGTAGATCAGACTATACACGGAGCCGAATGCCCTGCCGAAAGGCAAAACAATACCGTTGTGATGCGGCTTAACAGCCGCTTACAGCGGACACAATGAACCGATCCATGAATAAAGAAGATGTAATAGGAGAAGACGCGCTATTCGATTCAATGAACAAGTGCGCGAGAGGTGTTAAGTGGAAAGGAACGGTTGCTTATTATAGACACCACTGGCCTGATGAGATTGATAAACTTTGTACGCAATTACATGACGGGACATATAAAGAGCGAAAAGCAAAGTTTTTCACGATCACAGAGCCAAAGAGGCGTGAAATAATGAGCATCCATTTCCGAGATAGGATATATCAGCGAAGTCTCAACGATGTGGCTATATATCCTCAAGTATCAAAATATTTCATTGCAGATAACTTCGCTTGTCAGAAAGGCAAAGGAACTGAAGCCGCGAGATATCGGCTGAAGGAATTTCTGCATCAGCACTATCGGAAACATGGTGTTGACGGATATGTATTAAAAATAGACATCAAAGGCTATTATCCTAATATGGACCATGAATTTGCCGAAACGATGTTCTCAAAGTACATGGACGATGAAACGTATCAAATGGCGAAGGAAGTGTTAGGTCACTTGCCGGGTGAAGTTGGCTATAATCCCGGAAGTCAGATTGTTCAGATTGTCGGTATCACTGCGCTTGATGGAATAGATCATTTCATAAAGGACGATTTGCAGATTGATCATTACATAAGATATATGGATGATTTTATTCTGCTTCATCCTGACAAGGAATATCTGAAGTATTGCCTAACGGAAATCGAAAAGAAACTGAATGCACAAAAGATGTCTGTTAACCGTTCAAAGACGGGCATAGAGAGAATTACAAAACCAATCACATACCTAGGTTTTGTGTATAGGCTGACACAAACAGGAAAAGTTGTAATTCTGGCCGACCCTAAAAAGATAAAACACGAACGGATAAAGATTAAACGAATGGTTGCCCTTGTCGAGAAGGGTGAACTGTCAAAGCATGATGTTGACAAGCATTTTAAGGCATACAAGGCAAGCGTAAGATATGGCTGTTCGCACAACTTAATTTACAGGCTAAACCGATGGTACGAAAGCCTGTGGAAAGGTCGTGACGATGAAAAAAAATAGTATTATTACAAAGCACAAAGCCGATATTGGAGAATTGAAAGACATTGAAAATTCAATCGCAGGAAACGAGAAGCGAGAAGCAATGCTCGACTACATCATTGCTTGCGATTACCCGGAAGTCCTTGAGGATGAGGAGGTAATGACGGATGAATAAAATCTATGAGATGGCAAAGAAAAATTATCCGCGTCTGTGGAATATCGATATGCTCCGCACTCTTGTAGATAAGGGTAGAATCACCACGGAACAGTTCAAAGAGATTACAGGCGAAGACTATGAATGATGAAGACATTGCCAAGCTGACTCTGCCAGAACTAATTGAATTGATTCAAAGGCTGCTGGATGAGGTTGAAGTGAGGGCGATGGAGCTGATTTAAAGGGCAATTTAAAGAAGTTG
>DFHP01000194.1:1928-3748 GCA_002371335.1 Eubacterium sp. UBA3720 | reverse complement strand
TCATATAAAGTTGCGCAGAGAGCATAAATATCCGTGTAAGTTCCCTGCCGCATATCCGTGGTCTGCTGCTCGATGGGTGAGTAGCCTTTTTTATATACCGCAGACATCGAGGTCAGTGTCTGTGTTTCCTGAGTAATATCTCTGACAGAGCCGAAATCCAGCAGCTTTATATTTCCCCGGGGCTGGACCATGATATTGGAGGGACTGATGTCTCTGTGGATCATACCGGCTGAATGGATCTTCTCAACTGCCTCCATAACAGGCGCTATGATCCTCAGCGCGGAATCCATGGAAAGGCGGCCGTGCTGCTTCATGTAATCCTTCAGATTCTGCCCTTCGACATATTCCATGATGATATATGCCGTATTATTTTCAACAAAATAATCGTGCACAGAGATGAAGTGTTCCTGTCCCACAAACTTTGCCATATTTCTGGCTTCTTTGAGGAAATTCTGCATTCCCTGCTCATACATGATCTGCGCAGACTGCGTGCAGGTCACGTTATACGTATTTCCGGAAAATCTTTCGGCGACCTGTCTGGGAAAATATTCCTTTATCGCAATATGCATCTGCAGCTTCAGGTCGGTACCGTCGTATGTTATGCCGAATCCACCCTGTCCCAGCACATGATTGATCCGGTATTTTCCCTGCAGCACTGTTCCGGTGGGAAGGTATGCTGAATAACCGGGAGGAATGACATGAACTGTTTTCTCATCATCATTGGTGGGACAGCCGCATTTCGGGCAAAATGAGCTGCCCGCAGGTACGATATGGCTGCAATTCGGGCAAACGATTCTGTGATCCATAACAATCCGTCCTAAGATGAAAACTAAATATGTAATGCATGTCCGGAGCCCCCGGATATTCAGAGACAGCCCCGGGTATTCAGAGACAGCCCCCGGGATATTCAGAGACTCAACAGTATGTCCTTTTTGAACCGCAAAAGACACAATGTATTTTCATTATAGCAAAACCAGGAAAAAAATGGGAACACTGCGTGATTTTGTGCGCTGATGCACGAAATTTTATCGACCATTTATGACAGGTAATGTATAATAGTACTGTGGAACAAAAAAAGACGTGTTCCTATTGGCTCATAAACCGCTTTGATAAAGTAAAGGAGAAGGATTATGGCATTAGTAACAACAACAGAGATGTTCCGTAAAGCGTATGATGGCGGCTACGCAGTCGGCGCCTTCAATGTGAATAACATGGAGATCGTGCAGGGTATCACAGAAGCTGCAGGCGAACTGAAGAGCCCCGTGATCCTCCAGGTTTCCAAGGGTGCCCGTGCCTATGCAAATCACACTTATCTGGTAAAGCTGGTTGAAGCTGCGATCATCGAGAACCCTGAGATCCCGATTGCTCTGCATCTGGATCATGGCGACACTTTTGAACTGTGCAAAAACTGCATCGACGGTGGTTTCACATCGGTCATGATCGATGCCTCCTCCAAGTCCTTCGAAGACAACATCGCGCTCACCAAACAGGTTGTTGAGTATGCGCATGCGCACGGTGTTGTGGTCGAAGCCGAGCTGGGTACGCTGGAAGGCGTAGAAGACGAAGTCGTGGTGGAAGCCGGCAAGGCCAGCTACACCCGTCCTGAAGAGGTTGAGGAATTCGTGACAAGGACAGGCTGCGATTCCCTGGCAATCGCCATCGGAACCTCTCACGGAGCTTATAAGTTCAAACCGGAGCAGTGCACCCGCAATGCGGACGGCATCCTGGTTCCCCCGCCGCTTCGCTTCGACGTTCTTGAGGAGGTCTCCAGGAGACTCCCCGGCTTCCCGATCGTTCTGCACGGATCTTCCTCCGTTCCG
>DFHP01000194.1:873-1846 GCA_002371335.1 Eubacterium sp. UBA3720 | reverse complement strand
ATGGTAAATGCCTACGGCGGCAATATGCCCGATGCGATCGGTATTCCGGAATATGAACTTCGTCACGCAGCTGAGCTTTCCGTCTGCAAGATCAACATCGACTCCGATATCAGACTGGCTATGACCGGCAATATCAGAAAGTACTTTGCAGAGCACCCTGATCACTTTGATCCCAGACAGTATCTGAAACCTGCAAGGCAGGCCGTAAAAGACATGGTTGCTCATAAGATCAAAAATGTCCTTGGCAGCGCCGGCAAGGCATAATGAAGACAGAAGGACGATAGTCCGTCCTGTTTTCCCACATATTTAAGGCCAAATAAACAAAGCCCTTACGAGAATCTTTTTGTTCTCGTAAGGGCTTTGGATCTTTTTAATGATTCTTTTTATTAGATTCTTTTTATTATTTACCGCGCAGTGCGGTCGGCTTCAGCCGGTCATCAGCAGTGATGCAGGAAACTTTTGTTTACCCAGCCGTCCATGTTCAGGTCGCATGCATGAACGTAGACATAAGGGGTGGAATCGTTCTTGTTGAAATCATCTTTGACGTATATTGTATCACTCTTAAGGATAACTTTGTCGCCGTTGTAGAGTTTGCCGATCTCGTTGCGGGAATCATAGCAGGGAGCAGATCTCAGTGCAAGATAGCCGGAGCTCAGGCCTTTGACCTTCCTGTAGTTCTTGGAGGGTCTGCCGTGGGAGGAAAGAGCGTTCTTGCCGCCTGTGACTTCCTCAAGTTCCTGCTCGTTCATAGCTGCCATATTGTTCTTCTCGAATTCGTTAGTCATTTCTTTATTCTCCTTCTGTTTTTTGATATTCCGGTTGATTTGTTTATTTGTCTTTTTCATCTGCCAGGCTTTTGTCTGCGGCCTGTCAGCGGTGCTTTGTTTCATTTGACATCGTCAGTATAACAAAGGCATTGTCACACTAATGTCACACGTAATAAAATATTTTTTGAAGATGTTCAGGACTCGGA
>DFHP01000194.1:0-807 GCA_002371335.1 Eubacterium sp. UBA3720 | reverse complement strand
GGACCCGGCACGGAGCCGGAATAGATACAACGCGGTTCCGGTACGATTCTGCGTGGATCCGGCACGGATGCATGTCCCGCAGGAAAACTCGTATGAATATCCGAATCGTAGTATAATATGATTATCTCATTGCACGATCGCTAAAGCAAGGGAGAAAGACATGGAAAAGAAAAACGAGGAGCAGAGTTTTTATAAAAATACTTCCGGAGAACTCTCGACGAAGCCGGCAGCAAACCTTTCTGCCTCCGATCTGACTTCAGAATATATCACACAGGGAAAAACTTCTCCCTTATTTGACGAATCCGAATCCCAGTTTCTGCAAGAGGGAACAGTACTGCAGGGAAAATACAGGATCAACAGGGTCCTGGGGCAGGGCGGCTTCGGCATTACTTATGAGGGAACAGACCTCAAGCTGCAGAGGAAGATCGCCATTAAAGAGTATTTCCCCATGCATGTAGCGGACAGAGCGTCCGGGCATACAAAAAATGTGACCTGCAATACCTCCCTGCGCTCCATGTATGAACAGGGAATCCGGAACTTCCTCAAGGAAGCCCGGAATATGGCAAAGTTTGCGGGGCAGGACAATTTCATCTCCGTACATGATATTTTTACGGAAAATAACACCGCTTACATTATCATGGAGTATGTGGATGGCCGGAATCTGAAGAGCCATATGCGCCAACACGGCCGATTCACAATGGAAGCCGCGATGGCGATCATATCGCCTGTCATGGATGCCCTGGAAAAGATCCACGATGCAGGGCTGATCCACAGAGACATCAGCCCGACCAACATCATGGTTTTGCC
>DFHP01000184.1 GCA_002371335.1 Eubacterium sp. UBA3720 | reverse complement strand
GGGCGAGGAGCATTTTTACTACTTTTCCCTTATTATCATAGGTCCTTTTATGGCAGGGCTTACTGCACTGCCATAAGCCGTAATCTCCCTGTGTATAGAACAGTCTTTCTTTATCGAAGCCGGCTTTCAGGAACTGATGGTCTACATTTGTAGTAATCACAAAGTAATCTCTGTCTTTCACCATATCAAGGAGCGTCTGATAAACAGGCTTTGGAGGATATACATAGCGGTTCACATAGATGTGTCTGGACCACCACGCCCAGCGGGTCTCCTCATCCGGGAACGGGTAGAAGCCCCCGGAATACATATCCTGAATGCCGAACTTTGCGGCAAAATCCCCGAAATATCTTTCAAATCTTTCCCCGCTGTATGTCAGTCCCGCAGACGTTGACAGCCCGGCTCCTCCGCCGATCACGATAGCATCGGCAGTTTGAATTTCTTCCTTCAGCCTTTTTAACTGTTCTTCCCTTGTGCCCTTTCCGGCCTGCGCATTTCCTCTAAAAGCACGCACCGTTTTTATCCCATTATTTATGCTTTCAAGATATCCGTTCGGTAATTCATCGAAGTTCTGCCTCATAGTATTCCCTGTCCTCCTCCTTAAAAACATTGAAGATCACTCTGTCCATCTTGCCCGGATTGGCAGAAAGCCATTCTTTTACAGTCCGAACGGCAATCTCAGCCGCACGGTCATTCGGGAAATGAAATACGCCTGTGGAAATGCAGCAAAAAGCCACGCTCTTCAGATTATTGTCCGCGCACATTTCAAGAGCATTCCTATAGCAGTCCGCCAGATCCTTTTCCAGTTCCGGTGTGAGATACGCCTGCACGATCGGCCCCACAATGTGAATCACTTTCTTTGCCGGAAGGTTATAGGCATCCGTGAGCATCGGAACCGCTGTCGGCTGTTCGTAATCGCTGCCATAGAGGATGCGAAGTTCCTGCATCTGCCTGGCGCATTCGGCGCGGAGCTGTACCCCTGCAAATGTATGAATGCAGTTATCGATACACGTATGCATAGGTACGAAGCAGCCAAGCATTTGCGAATTAGCCGCGTTGACGATCGCATCCACATCCAGCCGGGTGATGTCGCCCTGCCATATCGACATGCCATCCTTAATTACCGGGATATCGGAAAGCCGGACAATACCCTTTTCTTCCGCGCGGCCTTGCAGGTATTCGTCCTGAACAGCCAATATGCTTTCCGGCATCTGCCGCGGCATACGGACGTTCATAAGCGAGCGCAGGATACGGCGCTTTCCCTCCGTGTCACCGGGTGTCTGCAGATTTTCATATTGAACAGAGTCTGTTTTGAATTCTTCTACCAGGTAATCCAGACGCTGATCCTGTGTCATTATCTCTTCTTTCATACTCAGTCTCCCTTTCGCTGCGCCTATCTCCCCGGAATCATGACTTACTACGTATGCCAGTCAGGCTCCGGCTCGCTGCTTTCTAAGAAAAAGCATACACATTTACTGCCGAAGAATCAATATCGGCTCCGGATAAATATTTAGCAAAAAAAGTCAGAAACCGGATTATTTAATCCGAATTTCGGCGACCTTTCAGCGTTGTCGGGCCTCCAAGCAGATAATTGCATAAACGCAATACATTGTCCGTTTTTTTTGGACAGCTGACTGGATATACTATATTTAAACTTGGACATTTCGTTGGTTGGGACCAGCTTTGAATCTTCGGTTTAAAGGGGTATGTTTTGTTAAATTGCAAATATTAACCCCTTTAACTTGATTTTATCTTAATCAAAAAATATAATGGCATTGATGGATTGACACATGAAAAGGAGAACTTTCATGAGACTATATAAGAGAGATAATTACCTGAAGAAAATACGTGGCTTTTACCATGATACCGGTATGATCAAAGTGATCACCGGCGTTCGTCGATGTGGCAAGTCCTGCCTTATGGAAACGATAGCAGGGGAGCTCACAGAAACTGGAATCGCCTCTGAAAACATCATTTACCTGAACCTGGACAAACGAGGATACCGCAATATTAAAACACCAGATCAGCTGGATGCACTCATTGAGGAAAAATCTATTGCAGCAGGGACAAAATATCTCTTCATCGACGAGGTTCAGAATGTCAAAGATTTTGAAGAAGTGATCAATGGCTTTCGAGAAGAAGATGAATACAGTGTTTTTATCACCGGTTCTAATTCTTATCTCCTCAGTGGAGAACTCTCCACGAAACTGACTGGCCGCTATCTTGAATTCGAGCTGCATACGTTGAGCTTTGAAGAATACCTTGGGATGAAGGAGTTTCTTGGAAAAACAATACAGAGCGACATAACCGCCGAATTTGATAACTATATTTCTGAAGGAGGTTTCCCGAAGGCATTACAATATGAAGGAGCTGATAAACGCGCCTATATTCAGGGTGTTATTAATGAGATTTTTAAGAAAGACATAAAGAAAAGAGTAAAGATCCGTAAGGTATCTGTCTTCGAAACTGTACAGAGATATATTATCAACAACTACGGCGCTACCATGAGTCTGACAAACATTCTGGGAGAATTGCATAAAAATGGATGTCCAATCAAAAGAGAAACCTTACATCGATATATAAAAATCCTGGAAGAGGCCAAGATTATCTATCCCTGTTATCGTTTTGATCTAAAATCAAAAAAATCCATTTCCGGCGAGCAGAAGTATTATCTTGCAGATTTAGGATTCTATTTCGCCTTAAACACAGATAAACGTATCAACTATGGTCCTGCTTTAGAAAACATTGTTTACATCTACGCCAGATCAAAAGGTTATGATGTTAGTGTCGGCCGGATCGGAAAACTGGAATGTGACTTCATACTGGGTCAGAATAATATGGATTACGCCTATATACAGGTGTGCATGACGATTATGAATGACATTCAAACAGAAGACAGGGAATACCGCCCATTAGAGAGTATCCGTGATAACTATCCTAAATATCTTCTGACCCGAAATGATCTCATTCAGCATCGCAGTGGGATTAAGCACTATAATATTGCACCCTTTATGAAAGAAAACAAATTCTTTTGACCCTGACTCTTTGAATATAACAGGAAGTATCTATGGCTGCACAACCACTTTCACACGAAAACCTGCTCCTCCTCGTCGACGACCTCCTCGAACTGGAAGTCCTTGAACTCATCCCGAAAGACACCGATCCCGCCACCATGTACATCCCGTACATGATGAATGACGCGGTCGAGTATTACCTGATTCTCAGTAACTGCCAGGTAATGGGAGAGATCCCTGAAGAATTCGACGGTGACACGCTGGTCAAACTGATCGACTCACCGGACCGTCCCGGCCTCATCTTCGAGATGCCGTCGGGAGATAAGCTGACCCTCTGGTTCGACAGCTGCGCGTTCGAAAAAAGCTTCTATCAATATCACCGCATCTGTCACATTTGGAGACGCGGCGAGGAGCACTGGCGCATGCTCGTCTACATGGTCGGCACGATCCACGATAAATACGCCTTTCTCGGTCCGGACTCTGTAAACGATGCAGAGTTTGCGCTGCTGCCTCTCGTCCACTTCGGGCCGTTCCGCTTCTATTCTCCGATCGATGAGCCGCTGGACGACCGCTACCCTGAAAACGAGGATGGCTGGACCTGCATGCGGAACCTTGCCCTTGAGGCCGGTGACGCGGACTATGTCAAAATGATTGATCGTGCAAATGCTCTTAAAAAGCTCCCCTTTATCCGCACCGACATCCTCACAAAGAATCTTGCAAATGCATTGAGCCTGTCCCGGCGAAAACCTTTATTTGAACATATCTACAGTAAAGTGTGTGAGGCCTCTTCCCGGTATCCGGAAAGAGCATACATTCCTGAAGCCATACTTGATATAGAAAAAGCCCGCAAAGCGGCAGATGCCGGACTGCGGGCAGAAGGTTTTACCGGGGATTATCCTGTCTATAGCAGAGACAGAACATCCGCGATCGTCTTTGAGGAGCACCCGTTCACCATGCAGGAACTCGACTATGAGGGCTTTGCGTTCCAGACCAAAGTCATGATCTGGGATCCGGAGGATGCCTGCCCGAAAATTCGGACGTTTGAGTGAATGTTTAGTCAAACGTGACAGTTCAGACAGGCGCATCTCACAGTTCGCTGTTCCGGCAGCAAATCATCCTTCTTCGTGAGAAAAGCATTGTAAG
>DFHP01000110.1 GCA_002371335.1 Eubacterium sp. UBA3720 | reverse complement strand
AAACCAAAGCATTATTCTTTCATCCCATATTTCTCGTTGATAAATGCAGCCATATGATGAATATCGGGAAATAACACACTGTGATTCATGCCCAGCGAGTCAAGCTGCCTTCGCAGACGTTTTTTATTATCCACAAGGCATAAAACTTTTTTTCCTTTGAATGTCAGACGATGCTCCGCCAGATAAGTTCCCGGAATATCCTGCCCGTAGACTTCATCCAGCAGTCCGCAGAGTATGTAGGCGATATCCTGTTTATCAATTCTTCGATCTCTTCTGGAGGGGATGACAAAAACCCCTTTTCTCAGGCTTTCAGGATCAATGTTGCCTTCAAATCCGGGAATCTCGCTTCGCACCTCCCGTATGATCCTCTGGATATGAGGATCTTCATTGAAAAATTCTTTTTGTGCCTTCAGATAAGACAGTTCATATATATTCCGCTGCTCTTTAGCGGAAAACAGGGACAGTGCGGACAGTACCGATACCTCGCCGCTCTCGGGATACATGATCTTGTCATTCTGCGCCTGATAGATAATAAATTCACCTATAGTATTAGAAGCCCCGCCGCAGGCAAAATATAAAGCCGCAAGCGGATTGGCGGTCAGCGCGTACAGCCGCGTAGCCAGCCCTTCCATCTGCATTTTTGCCAGAACATCGAAACGCTTCATACCGGCAAACTCATCAGAACAGTACATTCTCATTTCCTGGTACATTCGATTCTCATTGTTTATATGAGACTTGTTCCTGAACAGACCGGCCTGCATAACGTAATCTATGTTTTCATGCCCGCGGAAGAAAAGTCTGCGGCCGCTTCGGACCGGGGCTACTTCATTCATCAGTTCGGAATACTTCGCGATACTGTCGATAAAGTAAAGAGAAACCATATTTTCATCATAAAGAATATTATGAGCTATGTTCAGCTTTACACTGCGCTGATCCTTCAGTCTGAAAGAAGCGTTTATATGTCCGTTCCATTGTTCAAGCACGTTTTTCGTACAGCTGATACGTTCATCGTTTGTAGCAACAGAACGATACATATAAAATACAATTGCCCTGGCGTCGGTATCGGACATATCTGACGGCTTTTCGAAGATTTTTGACAGAGAAGCTGAAAAATCTTCGATATTGTCATGATATCTCTTTGCAAAAAGCGGGAGCATTCCGGAAGATTCTTTTTCCAGAAAAGCATAGAACTGAGGTTTGCTTATCATACTTTCTTTTATGTATGGGTTCAGATCATAATAGCCCGCTGAAACGATCTTTTCAAAACAGGATCTCTGAAACGCTTCCTTTATCAGAGCTTCCTTTAATATATTTGAAAAATCAACTTCTTTCATCTTCACGCTCCTTTAAAAAAACACGGCACATTCAACTTAAGACCTGATATTTATTCAAAGTATTTTCGGAAAACTGTCTTTGCCGTTTCGTATGCGGGATTGGAGTATGTGCCTCCATCCTCGATCAGTACGCAGACAGCAATATCTTCAGATCCTACATCCGAGAATCCGGTGAACCAGGAATGAGATGTATTGTTTTCAATATCACCATACTGGGCCGTTCCCGTCTTTCCGGCTATATTATAAGGCAGATCGTTTAGCGATGATGCAGTGCCCCGTTCCACTACTTCTCTCATAATATCTTTAAGCTCTGACGCCTGATCGGCGGTCATGACCTGACCCACTACCGTCGGGAAAAAATTTTTCACCGTTTTACCGCTGGAGCTTTCGATCCTTCCCAGAAAATTCGGGAGCAGCATATTTCCATTGTTGGCTGCCGCCTGTGCGATCATGCACATTTCCATCGGCGTAGCCAATGTATTTCCCTGACCGATACCTGTCTGCATCGTCAACTGGTCGGCTGAAGAGCGGTTCAATGTAAATCTGCTTATTACGCTTGGGACGGGAAGCTCCGCGTCATGATTAAAGAACAGCTGTTCAGCCGTTTCAGCAAGAATATCCCTGTCGATCAGTTCCGCCGCCATATAAGCAAATGCGCAGTTGCATGAGTTTGCCATCGCATCCGCGAAATCTTCTTCCCCGTGGTCTGCGTTTCCCGCACAGTGGATCGTAAAGTCAGAATGCTCATAGCTGCCGCTGCAATCATATGAAAATCCGTCAAAGCTTCCGAATTGCTTCAAATAGGCCAGCGCAGTCACTATTTTAAAAGTAGAGCCGGGCGGATAAAGTCCCTGGGTAACTCTGTTTACAAAAATGCCGCTCTGCTCGTTTTCTTCGCTGACCAGGTAATCCCAGTCTTCGGTAATCGTATTCGGATCGAAGGCAGGTTTGCTGACATCTGCCAGCACGGCTCCGGTGGAAACGTCCATTACGATCACAGCGCCGTCATAATCACCGAGCGCGTCGTAAGCCGCTTCCTGAAGCTCTGCGTCAAGCGTAGTATACAGATCGTCACCCTCCAGCTTTTCCTCGTTCAGCTGATTGGATATTTTATCCCGGATCTTTGAATGGGAGGTCAGCAGGTTATGGTTCTGAGACGATTCAAGCCCGCTGGAACCATATACAAGGTATCCCACCGTATGGGCAAAAATCCTTCCGTACGGATATATCCTGGTTTCGGCTCCGTTCTCATCCGTTTCCGTATACGCCAGAACATTGCCGTTTCTGTCAAATACAGATCCTCTGCGGACCTTGGCCTGCTGCGCCTCTTCTCTTTTATTATAAGGACTGTTCAGAAGTTCTTCGCTCTTATATATCTGAAAATATGCCATATAAACGGCCAGCGTAATAAAAAGGAAAACCGATAGTACAGAGACCACCTTATAAGGGAAGATAGTTTTCTTTTTCCGTTTCGCGGAAATACTCTCAGTAGTTGAGGCTTTTTTCTGTCTCGTCCTGGATTCTTTTTGTAAGCTCATCTATATCAATATTCTCCTTTTCTGCCGAAGGGATCTTCCGCATAAGCTCTTCATACGCTTCGCGATGTTCCTGTATATCGGCATTGATCTCCGGAGAGGCTTTTCTTATCACTTTTTTGCCGGTATTACTTCGCTTTCCTGCTTTTCCCGAAGGTGCGGCGGATACCTTTGTCGCTCCGATGCCTGACGCTTCGGACCTGCGGAAAAACATTGTTTTTCCCTGACCGGAAGCGCCGGATGAACTCTTCTGTGCGCGGGCGCTTCTTCGCCGGCTGTTGATCTGGCGCTCTTTCATGTTCTGACGCCTTATGATCTCCTCCAGAAGAGCCCTGTCTTTATCCTCGTCCTCGCGGATCATATAAAGTCCCTGAATAATGGACAGCATTATAAGCGTACACATTATAGAACTTCCTCCATAACTGACAAGAGGAAGGGTAATGCCTGTCATCGGTATGAATTTTGTGTTTCCGCCGACAGTAAGGAACACCTGAAACGCATATTCTGTTCCAAGGCCAATGGCAACGAGCCGATAAAACGGATTCGACAGCTTTGTGGAAATGGTAACGATCTGCAGATACATGCTCATGCAGACGAATATCAGAAGGATTCCGAATATAACGCCCATTTCCTCACAGATAGCGGCAAAAGTAAAATCCTCAATCGCCACAGGGATCATGTCCGGATTTCCTGCGAACAGTCCCGTACCGAACCAGCCTCCCGCGCAGACACCGAAAAGAGCCTGTACGACCTGATATCCGGTCCCTTCATAATCAGCGAAGGGATCGCGCCATACCTGCACCCTGACACGGACATGGGCAAACAGTCTGTAGGCCAGTACAGAAGCCGCAGCCATACCGCCAATTCCGATGGCGGCGTATCCGGGCTGCCGTGAAGCCACGCATACCATAACGATATATGCCACGAAATATATCAGGGCTGCTCCAAGGTCTTTTGACATAACAAGGATCAGTACATGAATGGCTGCAAGTACCGTCACGATACACACCTGCCTGAAACCCGTATCCTTCTGAAGCATACCCGCTATAAAAAATACAAATGTGATCTTTACAAATTCCGAAAACTGGAAACTGATGCCGCCGATCGTCAGGGAAAGATTCGCTCCGCCGCTGACCCTTCCAAGGGCGAAAACGCCTGCAAGGAGCAGGATTCCCAGCACCGCATACACCACAGGAATATTTCTCATCACCTTCACTCTGCGTACAAAAACAGGGATCGCCAGACACAGGATGCTTGCTATGATCACAATGATCAGCTGCTTCAGGGCTGTCGTAGTTCCAAGGCGGGACTGAATGACAAAACCTGTGGAAAGAAGCATGCACATAGTGTTTACCAGCGCAATAGATGCTTTTTTATATATGATCCTGTACAGATACTGAATGACCAGCGAGTAGCCAAGCACTCCGCCTGCTATGTACAGCATCCTCTGATCCCGGCTGGCCAGATAAAGCACCGCAAAGGCAAGCACATTGAACAGAACCATAAGAAATGTTTCTCTGTCCACATAGCTTTTACGTTTTTCGGGTTCACTGACCATCAGCAGCAAAACGGCGTTTATCGTATAAAGCGCCATCAAAATGATCAGCAGGTATTTAGATACCTGAACAAAAATATCAAGCATATCTGATTTTACTCTACTCCTCTTCGAAAATGTTCTTTAGTATAATTACCCTTTGGCAGGTCAGAGGGTTCAAAACACCGGCGAATGACGTTTAACGCCGTTTTTTCGTTTTCTGTGGTAAATGTAAGTCTGAGAGACTTTACATTCAGCTGACTGACAGCTTTTTTTTCGTCAGTCAGATCTAAAGGCAGAGAATTATAGATAATATTATAGCAAAATACACAATTACATACTACCGGAAATTGGGCTCCCATCCTGTCCGCGAGGGAAACATGGGCGCAGCTGTGATCACAGCCGCGAAATGTTTTCTGCAGGCACTGGGCAGAGACCATCATCGGGGTCCGTCCGTAGATCACCATCTCTGAATTTCTGTTATCCATTGACTTCAGTTCCCTGAAATTAAGTTCATGGGAAAGCGTATCCCTGTAAATACGGCAGTTTCTCCAGAAACTGCGGGTTTCACTGTTCATTGTATAAACAGATGAATCCAGAATGATAAGATCTTCAAGGCCCATGGAGCTTAAAAGACCAACGGAATCAAGATTCCGTACCAGAATACCGTCTATCAGACCATGGTAATTCTCCATGAGACGCATTATGGCGGATCTGCATTCTTCCACATGTTCCATGCGGAGAAGATACGGAAGAACGATCCTGAGCTTCTTTTTTTCCGCTATGATCAGGTCTGTCAGATCTGTATCCTCACAGCGTGTATTTTTATTTAACGCCTCTCCTTTTGCGTAAAGGAAGTGTATCGGAACATAGAAGCCGGAGATCAGGGAATCCTTCCTGCGTATGAGAGAATATAAAAGCTCCTTCTCCTCGGCAAGCACGAAGACTTCGGGAATCCGTCCGCTGTTTTTCCCTGCCTGATATTCATGTTCTGCAGTACAGGATAACTGACCTGGTTCCTCCGCGGCTTTCCTTGCATATCTGTCCGTTATGGCACGCCTCATTTTTTCAAAGGCCTCCCTGCGAAGCTCATTGAGCCCCTTCATAGGAACAAAAATATCTTCATCCGGCATGTGAACAGATAATTCCCGGAAATAAAATTCACTGTTTCCTGTTTTATTCATCTGCTCACGTATACGTTCTTTAGTGAGAGGCTGATTCTTCGCCCTCTGCACTATCTCTTCGCAGTGAGAAACAAGGAATTCCTCTCTCCTGTCATCGGAAACATTTAGTACAGCCATCCCCTCCTCCGTAAGATAGAGATCTCCCCTGACAGGGCGCTGAAGCGGGGTATTATGAAGCTCTTTCCGTATACTGTCATAGAGCTTTTTAGCGTCATCTGTCCGGCCCGCGTTTTTCTTTTCCCGTTCCTTTTCATTATAAAGAGCGATCATCTCTCTGCCGTTTTTCTGCTGATAATAACCGGAAGTAAAACCGTCCCTGTTAAAGAGGGCAGACAACTCGTTCATGTCGGCTTCATCTACAGTGTAATTATCAGGATCTTTTTCGTACAGATCCAGATATTTACGGTAGATTCTCGTGATCCCTGCCGTATACTCCGGACGTTTCATACGTCCTTCGATCTTAAAGGATATCACTCCCGAACGGATCATTTCCGGAAGGAGCCTTAATGCACACATATCTTTCATGTTTAAAGGGTATGCCGTGTTTTTATCGTTTATCGCCTTTCCGTGATCGTATACATTAAAAGGAAGCCTGCATACGCCCGCACACCGGCCTCTGTTTCCTGAACGTCCCCCTATCAGGCTGCTCATCAGACACATTCCGGATACCGAATAGCACATGGCACCATGCACAAAACTCTCGATCTCCATCCCGGTACGCCGATGAATGTTTTCTATCTCTTCAAGTGATATCTCTCTGGCCGGAACTACACGCGAAAATCCCTGTTTTTTAAGAAAATCCGCAGCTTCAGCTCCCATTACCGCCATCTGCGTACTTGCATGAAGAGCAAGTCCGGGAAACTCTCTGCGCAGAAAGGAAGCTGTTCCAAGGTCCTGAACGATGACCCCGTCCAGCCCATGTTCATAAAAAGGCCTCATATATGAATATAACTCCTTTTGGATCTCGCGATCCTTCAGGAGTGTGTTGACAGTCATATATAGTTTTTTGTCCAGGATATGTACCTGATCAATGGCAGCAGCCAGTTCTTCTTCAGCCGGATTGTCAGCATATGCTCTGGCCCCGAATTTCTGTCCGCCTATATAAACAGCGTCAGCGCCCGCTTTAAGCGCCGCCTCGAGAGCGGCTGTGGATCCTGCAGGCGCGAGCAGTTCTGTTTTATTAATAGTTATTTCTGTTTTTGACATATCTCTTGCTCTGCCGGACAGTCTTTGCCGGCTTTATGTTCTGAGGTTCGCTGTCTTCTTCGTCAAAGTAATAATCATCATCGGAGAGAGATGGGACTTCGGATGCATGCTCTGAAGCTGCGTGCTCTTCCGGCTCCGCAGCAGGATCGCTTCCATCTGAATTCAGCCTTCTTTTAAGAGCCGCGATCTCTGCCGTAAGATCCTGGATCTTTATCTGGGCGTTCACCAGATCCTGCCGGATCTCATATGCATTTTCATCCTTCTCTTCAATATCTGTTTCCAGGTGCTCCGCTCTGTTTTTAGCCTTAAAATAATCATCCGTGATATTCAGTGCGAGCAGTATGGATTTCATATGATCAGTCTGTCTGCTGTAACCAGGAAGCTCGGAGAGTTCTCCGATTTTTTTGTTCACATAGAAAGCAACTCTTTCAAGGTATTCCTGACTTTCATAACCTCCAAGCGTGATCATTTTTCCTTCTATCATCACTTTAACTTTATTTTTCTGCGCCATGCTCTTTTCTCCCGCCTATACTTATAATGTTCATTGATTATTATCCGGAACAGGTATTCCCAGATGCCGGTAAGCTTTCGCCGTAGCAGTTCTGCCGCTTGGCGTCCGCATAAGAAATCCGTTCTGTATCAGGAAAGGTTCATATACTTCCTCTATCGTTCCGTTATCCTCGCCGATCGCGGCTGATAACGTGTTTAAACCGACCGGACCGCCGGCAAATTTAACAATGATCGTAAGAAGAAGATTTCTGTCGGTATGATCCAGTCCGAATTCATCCACCTCCAGAAGATTCAGCGCGAAAGCCGCATTCTCCTTTGTGATATGGCCGTTGTACTGAACCTGCGCGAAATCACGTACCCGCTTCAGTAATCGGTTTGCCAGTCTTGGCGTGCCGCGGGACCTGCGGGCGATCTCGACCGCTCCCTCTTCGTCTATATCAATGTTCAGGATTGCCGCCGACCGTATCACGATCTCCTTCAGTTCTTCCGTAGTGTAAAACTCCAGGTGATGGATCACTCCGAACCGGTCCCTTAATGGAGCCGTCAGAAGTCCCGCCCTCGTAGTGGCTCCCACCAGAGTAAACTTCGGCAGCTCGAGACGGATGGATCTGGCGGTCGGACCCTTTCCGATCATAATATCAATGGCGTAATCCTCCATCGCAGGATAAAGTACCTCTTCCACCTGTCGATTCAATCTGTGTATTTCATCGACAAAAAGTATATCACCCTCCTGCATTCCATTCAGAATCGCCGCAATATCTCCGGGACGTTCGATGGCCGGACCTGATGTTATTTTTAAGTGAGATCCCATTTCATTGGCTATAATGCCTGCAAGCGTAGTTTTTCCCAGACCGGGCGGTCCGTAGAACAAAACGTGGTCAAGCACATCTCCTCTTTGTCTGGCTGCTTCTATGTATACTTTCAGGTTGTCTTTTGCTTTCTGCTGTCCTATATAATTGTCAAAGCTTTGCGGACGAAGTCCGGTCTCGATCTGCAGATCCTCGTCCCGGACATCAGTCTGTATCACTCTTTTATCCATTTTATCCACTCTTATCTGTCTCACGACGCGAATTATAAACAGGCGCCGGAGATTTATTTGATCATAACATCTTTCTTAAAGCCGCCTTGAGGATCGTATCCACATCGGCCGTATGCGGGACATCTGCTCTCCTGACAGCTTTGAGTGCGTCTGTGCCGCTGTAACCCAGAGCTATAAGAGCATCCACCGCATCCCTCTGCGCCTGACGGAAAGCTCTCTCTTCTTCAACGTCCGTTTCAGAATCAAACAGTTCCTCTGCAGGATCCTCTGTACTTCCGCTTATCCTCGCAAGCTTCTGTTCATAGGCATCCTCCAGGGCAAATTTATCTTTAAGCTCAAGGATCAGTTTTTTGGCTGTTTTGCTTCCGATGCCGGGCGCTTTCGTGATCGTTTTTACATCATCAGACAGGACGGCAAACATAAGTTCGTCCGTTGTCAGTGCCGAAAGGATGCCCATCCCGGCTTTCGGACCGATCCCGTTTACGTTTATCAGCAATTTAAATATACCAAGAGCTTCTTTTGTCAGAAAACCGTAAAGCGAGATAGAATCCTCACGCACATTCATAAATGTATAAAGCTTCACCGGCGCCCCGATCTTTATTCCGTAATTCAGGGAGGATGCAGGCACAAATATACGGAAGCCGATCCCGCCCTGTTCTACAATGACAGAATCCTCTTCTATTTCCTCCGCAACGCCTCTCACAAAGCTTATCATTCTTCTACCTCAATTTCTTTTCATAGTATTGTTATAATAACATGCATCCGTCATCCGGGCAAGTTTTCGTACTTAAATCACTTTCCGGCAGCGGGCTTTCCTTTGCCTTCAGCTCCGTATAAACGGTATAACCCGGACTTTGCGCGCTGCCTGTAGAGTCGGGGACTCCCCATCTTAGTTGAAGTTTCCTGTAACACGAGGAAAGAGACCGTACTCTGCTGTCAGAGTATGGTCTCTTGTTATACGATGCAGATGAGATCAGTTCTGATCCCAGTTGAGGATTATGCCCTTAGGACAATCCTTTGCGCATTTGCCGCATCCGATGCATTTTTCATAGTTAATGCGGGCTACGTTATCTTCCACTGTAACAGCCTGTACAGGACAGGCCTTCTCACATTTTTTACATGCGATACAGCCAACGTCGCATGCATCCATTACTGCTTTGCCGCGGTCTTTATTGCTGCAAGCCACATGATATTTCTTCCTTGGCTGATAAGGTACCAGCTCAATAAGATGCTGCGGACATGCTTTGATACATGCCTGACAGGATGTACATTTTTCTTTATCTACTACGGCAATGCCGTCAACGATATGGATAGCGTCGAACTGACATACCTCCACACAGTCACCGTATCCGAGACAGCCGTAGCTGCAGGATTTAGGACCGCCCGCAGGAACGAAAGGCATCATTTTACAGCTCTTAACTCCTGCATAGTCATAAGTCTGACGCGTCTTATTGCAGTCTCCCGCGCATTTAACGAAAGCCACCTGTTTATCGGACGCGCCCGCGGAAACGCCCATGATTCCTGAGACCTTTTCCGCTACAGCAGCGCCTCCGACAGGACATCCGTTGACCGGAGCTCTGCCTTCTGCGATAGCAGCCGCCAGACCGTCACAACCCGGAAAACCGCATGCGCCGCAGTTGTTTCCCGGCAGTACTTCTCTGACTGCTGTGATCTTCGGATCGACTTCAACTGCAAACTTCTGTCCTGCCACGCCAAGCATGATACCGATGACAAGACCGACGACTCCCAATACGATGATTGAAATTACGATTGAATTCACTTATCATCAGCTCCTTTCAAACAATTCCGGCAAAACCAAAGAATGCCATTGACATAAGCATGGATGTCAGCAGTACGATCGGCATTCCCCGGAATGATTCGGGAATATTATCATTATTTTCCAGCTTTTCACGGATACCAGCCATCAGGATCATCGCTATTGCATAGCCTATTGATGTGGCTACGCCGTTAACAACGCTGGCCAGGATGGAATAATCACTCTGCACATTAGTGATCGCCACACCGAGAACGGCACAGTTCGTTGTGATCAGCGGAAGAAAAATACCGAGCGCTGAATACAGTTCCGGCATGGATTTCTTCATGAACATTTCAACCAGCTGTACAAGCGCGGCTATTACCAGAATAAAAACAATTGTTCTAAGATAGTCAAGACCAAACGGGTCCAGAACAAATTTGTACAGAAGCGCTGCAACAAATGACGCCAGCGTCATTACAAAAAATACTGCGCCGCTCATACCCTTTGCGGTCTCTACCTTGTTTGATACGCCCAGGAATGAACATATTCCGAGGAACTGACTCAGAACGACATTGTTTACCAGGGCAGATCCGATAGCTATAATAAATAATTCTTTCATTTATCTCCCCTCCTTATTCGTTCTTCTCAGCCCGGGAAGCTTCAGCTTCAGCCTTTGCAGCAGCTTTTTTTGCTCTCTCGGCAGCAGCTTTCTTTGCAGCTTCTATCTTTGCCTGTTTCTCGGCGGCCGCTTTCGCAAGCTCTGCCTTCCGCGCTTCTTCTGCGGCTTTTTTTGCCTTGGCTTCTCTTGAAGCCATGAACTTATTCATGATGGCTACAAGGAAAGCAAGCACAAAGAATGCTCCGGGAGCCATGATAAAGATATTGACCGGTGTATAGGAAGCGGGCATGATGGAAAAACCGCAGAGAGTTCCTGCGCCGATCAGCTCGCGGACTGCTCCAAGAGCGATCAGTCCTACAGTAAATCCCAATCCCATGCCGACGCCGTCATAGATAGACGGAAGGATCCCGTTTTTTCCCGCAAAAGCTTCAGCACGTCCCATGATGATACAGTTTACTACGATCAGCGGAATATAAAGACCGAGCGCTGAATACAGGAACGGAATATAGGCCTGAAGCAGCAGCTCTACCAGTGTTACAAAGGATGCTATTACGCCGATGTAACAAGGCATACGCAAACTGTCCGGAATGATCTTCCTGAGTGCCGAAATAAAGACATTTGATAATACAAGTACGACCATGGTGGTCATTCCCATACCTATACCGTTGATGACGGATGTCGTTACCGCAAGTGTGGGACACATACCAATCATTGTTACGAAAGTAGGATTTTCTTTAATGATACCATTGTACATTCGCTCCGAGAAGCTGTTCTCTTTCATAGCCATTATGAATTTCCTCCTTCCTTATACGCCTTAAATGATACAAGTCCTGCATTGACGCCGTTTACGATAGCGTTCGTCGTCACCGTGGAACCGGAAAGAGCATCTATCTCATCCTCGGACCGGGCGCCGGTCTTAGTATAGGAAAGGAACTCGCTTGTCCTGTCGGCAAACTGGCCTTTAAAAGCGTCTGTATCAGCTCGCATGCCGAGGCCGGCTGTTTCGCTGATGCTGAGGAATGATATGCCCGTGATCGTTCCTTCTTCTGTAAGGCCGAGCGTGAAGGTGATCTCACCTCCGTATCCTTCCTTTGTCGTAATGGAAAATACATAGCCGGCCGGCGCGCCGGAGGCGTCAGCGGCAATATTCATTTCATCTACGGACTCTGCCGTAAGACCCACATCCGCAATTGCTGCCGCAAATGTATCCGCAAGCCCTTCGCCCTGAAGGTCGACTGTTTCAAATGTACAGCCCGGCATTACTGCCTCGAGGGCTTCATCATGCTCCTTCTGCTCCTGTGCGGCGATAGGTTCCTCTGTAATATAGTGTACGGAACCGAGGATCGTGCCGAGGATCAGTGTCATTATTACCAGAATTATCGTATTTTTAACAATGGAAGAGCCGTTCTTCATTTACTGTCCCCTCCCTTCTTTTCTTTCACAACACCGAAACCAAGCGGCACTGTTGCGCGCTCAATGAGCGGAACCAGAAGGTTACAGAAGATGATCGCATAGGATGTACCTTCCGCGGAACCGGCAAAAATACGGAACAATCCTGTCATGATTCCCAGAATGACAGCATAGATATACTGCCCCTTCTTCGTGATCGGTCTTGTGACATAGTCTGTCGCCATGAAACATGCGCCAAGAATAATACCGCCGGAGCAAAGCTCGCACGCCAGATAGTACAGATCAAAGCCATGTCCGCCGAAAATAAGGGCGAATACGGCGAAAGTTCCCAGATAAACAAGAGGTATCCTTGGAGAGATAACTTTTTTGAACACCAGATAAGCGGCTCCTATAAGAAGCAGAAGCGCAGAAGTCTCTCCTATCGTTCCCTTTATAGTTCCAAAGAAACTTGCCGCAAGGCTGACAGTCTCTCCTGCTTTCAAAGCGGCAAGCGGCGTGGCGCCCGAGACTGTGTCAACGATCTTATTTGCAGCATGTTTACTGACCTCAAAATCAGTCATGCTCGCCGCAAACGAGATCATAAGGAAGCATCTTCCTGCCAGAGCGGGATTCATAAAGTTCTGTCCCAGTCCTCCAAAGAGCTGCTTAACAACTATTATGGCGAACACGGAACCAATGACCGGCATCCACAGCGGGATCTGCGGAGGCATGTTCATGCCGAGCAGCAGGCCTGTAACCACGGCGCTCATGTCAGCGACCGTGATTGTCTGTTTCATAAAATACTGATAGAGGTATTCGGCAGCTACGGCAGACGCTACGGATAATATAAGAACAAGCGCAGCATGAACGCCGTTTAACCAGATACCCCAGATGGCTGCCGGAAGAAGCGCGATCACTACATCCAGCATGATCATATTGGTCGTCACCTTCGAACGGATATGCGGTGAAGATGAAACCTTTAACAAACTGCTCATAAAATTCACCTCAATCCTTTATTTTTTTCTTCTGTTTGCAAGGCATATTTTTCTCATGGACTTGATCGACTGAGCCAGCTGTCTCTTTGCCGGACAGACAAAACTGCAGGATCCGCACTCACAGCATTCCATACCGTAATTAGCCATGAAAATGTCAGCCTGACCTTTATCCGCATAAACAGAGAGTCTGGCCGGAACGAGATTTTCCGGGCAGGCTTCAACACAACGTCCGCAGTTAATGCACGGAGAAGGCTGTGAAGCAGATACGTCGTCATGCATCAGGCAAAGTACGCCGCTGGATGTTTTCACTACGGGAAGATTTGTGCCAAAAACAGCAAATCCCATCATGGGGCCGCCGGAAATCAGCTTTTCATATCCTTCCTTAAGTCCTCCTGCCTGTTCTATAACTTCAGAAAAAAGCATTCCGCTCGGCGTGAGGAAGTTACCGGGGCTGACAGCTCCGTCGCCTGTTACGGTGATCACTGTATCCATAAGAGGTTTACCCTCAGCAACGGCATCGTAGACCGCCAATACAGTAGCAACGTTATCAACAATGCATCCTGCATCGGCCGGAAGCATGCCGGAATTGATCTTTCTTTTTGTATTGGCATAGATCAGCATACGCTCGGCACCCTGAGGATATTTTGTCTTCATGGTCCTTACTTCTATATTGGAATCTCCCGCGCACTCTGCTTCAAGCTTTTTGATCGCGTCCGGCTTATTATCCTCCACGCAGAGAAGACCCTTAGCCTTCGGAAACAGCTTAAGTATAATGCGGAGACCTTCCACCAGCTTATCAGGCGCATCGATCATCATTCTGTAATCGCTTGTCAGATAAGGTTCGCATTCGGCTCCGTTGACCAGGATATAATCAATCGCGTCAGCGTCCTTTGGAGAAAGCTTTACATGAGTCGGAAAACCGGCGCCGCCCATACCAACGACTCCTGCGTCTCTGATGCGGGCCTTTATTTCATCCACGCTCAGTTCTTTCCAATCAGCACCGGTGTAAGCCGTCTCTTCGTTCTTATGATCATTTTTTACAACGATACAATCTGTAAGACCACCGGTAGGCATACGCATTTTTTCAATGCCGGTAACGTCACCCGAAACGCTGGCAAAAATGGGAGCAGAAACAAAACCTCCCGGTTCGGCGATCATCTGTCCTCTGATCACATGATCTCCTCGTTTTACCAAAGGTCTGGCCGGCGCACCAATGTGCTGTGAAACCGCATAATACAGTTTATCACCGGGAATCACTTTTTTCACTGGCTGAGACTTTGATAATTCTTTGCCATCATACGGATGGACGCCGCCTAAAAACGTCAGCACTCCCATCTCTTTACCTCCTAGATTTCATTTTCGATTCATGATAGTATACATTGTAACATTCAGCCTGACGGCTGTTTTGCGGCAATAATACATAATGAACCGTTTGAGCACAACAAAAAATCTGTCAATGTTATTGTATCATATTTTTACAAGGATTTTTCCATGAATTACATAACGAATTGTATATTTTTCCATACATTAAGCCATATAGATGATGTTTTGGCACATTATACACAAAAAATTGTGCAAAAAGAGCATCTTTTGGAATCTTCAGACATATTCTTCGGGAAACCGGTTTTCCCGGTTTTCTTTGACATTGAGACTACCGGACTGTCCTGGAGGAATTCTCATTTATATATTCTGGGGTGCTGCTACCCTGTTTCATCCGGAAAATGGAAGCTGGAGCAATGGTTTCTGACAAATCCTTCCGGTGAAAAGGAAATGATCGAAGCCTTTTTTTCACAGCTTGCCATTATAACGGAAGGAAAGCACACTCTGCTCATACACTATAACGGAGATACATTTGATCTTCCCTACATCAGGAACAAGTGTGATTTTTACCATATAAGTTATATGCCCATGGCAATGCCGTCTCTTGATATATACAGGATCCTGAGGCCCTTCAGAAAGCTTTTCCGTCTGAATTCGATGAAACAGAAAGATGTGGAAAAATTCTGCGGGATCGCGAGAGAAGATATTTACTCCGGAAAAGAACTGATCCGTATCTACAAAGAATATATTCAGTCCGGCGATGAAGAACTCCTGAGAAAGCTGCTTTTGCATAACGCTGAGGACATATCCTGTATGCCCGGGATAATGCCGGCTCTCTTCTATCCTATGCTATGGGAAGGAGTAATCTTTTTTGAGGATATCAGGGTGATCTTTCCCGGAAATGCTTCCGCAGAGAAAAGATTTATAGATAGTCAAACGCCGGAAAGCAGCAATATGGTCACACTGCTGGCAGTCACAAAAGAAAAATTTCCGGAACAGGCAGAGGTGAGAAACGAATTTGGTGATATACATATAAGCGGCAATCTTGTCAGAATACGGCTGTGCGCAGAGAACTGCACGATGTATCACTTTTTTGATAATTATAAAGATTATTATTATCTCCCGGATGAAGACTGCGCTGTCCATAAGAGCGTTGGTCAGTTCGTTGAGCCAGAACACAGAAGGAAGGCTTCGAAAAACAACTGTTATCAGAAGAAAACTGATATATTTCTCCCGCAGAAAAGTATATTGTATCATCCTGTGATGTATCCCGATATTCATCGCAGACATGCATACTTTCCGGCTTCTGAGCTGCAGAGATCAGGACCTGAAAAGCTGAATTTTTATTTAAGAGATCTTTTCATATTATTTCGCCCATAAAAAAACTGCATCCCCAGGAGGGTTTGTTTCACAGTGAATTATCAAAATTTCCCGTAAAACAGAATAAAAACACTCCGTCTGCACCAGCTCTGCCCCTAAGGGAAGGCCGATGCCGACGGAGTGTCTGATTATCAGATATTGATCCGGTCATTCAAGACCGTTTTCCTGAGCGATAAGCTTATCTACGCCATGACGTTTTCGGAGAACAGGTTTCTCGATCTTTCCTGTGGCGTTTCGCGGAATGTCCTCAAAGATGAATACCTTCGGTCTTTTATACCGGGGAAGTTCAAGGCAGAATTCCGCAAGCTCGTCTTCCGTGCACTCCATTCCGTCCTTGACCTCTACGATCGCAGCAGTTTTCTCTCCCAGTCTTGCGTCATAAAGACCAATGACAGCCACATCCTTGATCTTGTTATTCTTTCGAAGGAAATCTTCGATCTG
>DFHP01000205.1:52031-58197 GCA_002371335.1 Eubacterium sp. UBA3720 | reverse complement strand
CTATGAAGACGGAAGCATGCAGAAAATAGCGAAGGAATACGGCATCCAGGAGGCTCTTACAAACCAGACGTCCAATAATGCCAAGGCTGAGGGCGGGGAAGCCCTTGCGGATAAAAAAGAGGCGACCTTCGCATCGGTCACGCTTTCACTGCTCAAAGGCTTCCTTGGCACTTTTAAGCTGTTTATCCTGACTCTGCTTTTCGCGCTGCCGTTAGGACTTCTGATCAGCTTTGGTTCCCTGAGCAAAAAGCTGATCATTCATTATCCTATAAGATTTATCATCTGGATCATCCGGGGAACGCCGCTGCTTCTGCAGCTGCTGATCATCTACTATGGTCCCGGTATAATCATGGGAAGAAATATCTGGGGAACCAGCGACGGAGGCAGATTTATCGCCGCGCTCGTTGCGTTTGTGATCAACTATGCATGTTACTTCTCAGAGATATACCGCGGCGGCATTCAATCCATACCGCTGGGACAGTACGAGGCAGGTCAGGTATTAGGCCTGACAAAAGCCCAGATCTTTAAGGAGATCATTCTCCTGCAGGTAATCAAAAAGATCATACCGCCTATTTCAAACGAGGTCATCACACTCGTAAAAGATACATCTCTTGCAAGGATAATCGCAGTTTACGAGATCATATGGAACGGACAGGCGTTTATCAAGAGCGCGGGTATCATCTGGCCGCTCTTCTATACAGGCGCGTTCTATCTGATCTTCAGCGGACTGCTGACTGTATTGTTTACGAAGATCGAGCAGAAACTTGATTATTTCCGTTGAAAGGCAGGGGGAGAAAAATGGCACTACTGGAAGTAAAAAATTTAAAGAAAAGTTTTGGGCACACAGAGGTCCTTAAAAATATCAGCTTCTCAATGGAAAAGGGAGAGGTTATCTCTGTCATAGGATCCTCAGGAAGCGGAAAGACAACGCTGCTTCGCTGTCTGAATTTCCTGGAGACGCCCGACGGAGGAAAGATCACAGTCAATAACGACGTAATGTTTGACGGCGATAATCCCATGAAAATGACCGATGAGGAGATCCGGATCAAGAGACTTCATTTCGGAATGGTGTTCCAATCCTTTAATCTCTTTCCGCAGTATACGGCGCTGGAGAACGTCATGCTGGCGCCAAGGCTCACAGGAAAAGAGAGAGGAATGACAGATACGGACCTGATCAGAAAAGAAGCGGAGGAGCTTCTGGCAAGGATCGGCCTGTCTGACAGGAAGAACAATTATCCTCATCAGCTTTCGGGAGGACAGCAGCAGAGGGTGGCCATTGCGAGAGCATTGGCCCTTCATCCGGACATCCTCTGTTTCGACGAGCCGACGTCGGCTCTCGATCCGGAGCTTACGGGAGAGGTGCTTCGGGTAATCCGGAATCTTGCGGAACAGAAGACGACAATGCTCATCGTAACGCATGAGATGGAGTTTGCCCGCGATGTCGCCGGAAAGGTCATCTTCATGGACGGTGGAAGCATAGTGGAGATGGGACCGGCACAGCAGGTGATCAACAATCCTCAGCAGGAAAGAACCAGACAGTTCCTTTCAAGCTACGGCAGTTCCCGGCAGGAGCAGTGACCCTGCGGCAGAAATGCTGCCCGGATATACATAAAACCCGGGGATGATCTCAAAGAAAAAAAAGCCCCATAACCCTGCGGAACGATCAATGCCGAAGGGCCGCTGACGGGGACATTTTAGGTTGCTTTTAAAGAATGAATGCTTTATAATACTTGCGTAATTGTGGAAGTCTGTCCATAGAGGGATTTCCACGATCTGCGCAAGTATTACTTTTTGAATAAAAGAAGAAAGGATAACAAATGAGTACGACAGATCGTTATTCAAGTCCATTGTCTGAGCGTTATGCGAGCAGAGAAATGCAGTATATTTTTTCTCAGGATTTTAAATTCACTACCTGGAGAAAGCTGTGGATCGCTCTGGCGGAAACAGAGAAGGAGCTTGGCCTTCCGATCACGCAGGAGCAGATAGACGAGTTAAAAGCCCACGTAAATGATATTAACTATGACGTGGCGAGAGCCAGAGAAAAAGAAGTACGGCACGATGTGATGTCTCATGTATACGCTTACGGCGTACAGTGCCCGAAGGCAAAGGGTATTATCCATCTGGGCGCTACAAGCTGCTATGTGGGCGATAACACGGATATCATCACCATGAATGAGGCTTTGAAGATCGTCCGGAAGAAGCTGGTGAATGTTATTGCGGAGCTTGCAAAGTTCGCGGATGAGCAGAAAGCACAGCCGACGCTGGCGTTTACGCATTTTCAGCCCGCGCAGCCTACAACGCTCGGAAAGAGAGCTACACTCTGGCTGCAGGAATTTGCGATGGATCTGGAAGATCTCGAATATGTCATGAGCACGCTTAAGCTCCTTGGTTCCAAAGGTACGACAGGTACGCAGGCAAGCTTTCTGGAACTGTTTGAGGGAGATAACGATAAAGTGGACAAGATCGATCCCATGATTGCGGAAAAGATGGGATTTGGTTCCTGTTATCCTGTTTCCGGACAGACATACAGCAGAAAAGTGGATACAAGAGTCCTCAACGTACTTGCGGGAATAGCGGCAAGCGCGCATAAGTTCTCCAACGACATCCGCCTTCTGCAGCATCTTAAAGAAGTGGAGGAGCCGTTTGAGAAGAGCCAGATCGGTTCTTCGGCAATGGCTTATAAGAGAAATCCTATGAGAAGCGAGAGGATCGCTTCCCTTTCCAGATATGTGATGATCGACGCGCTGAATCCGGCTATGACATCCGCCGGACAGTGGTTTGAGAGAACTTTGGATGATTCCGCGAACAAGAGGCTTTCCGTGGCGGAAGGTTTCCTGGCCGTCGACGGAGTACTTGATCTGGTGCTGAATGTAGTAGACGGTCTTGTCGTATATCCGAAGGTCATCTATAAACACATGATGGCGGAGCTTCCGTTCATGGCTACAGAGAATATCATGATGGACGCGGTCAAGGCGGGCGGCGACAGACAGGAGCTGCATGAGCGGATCAGACAGCTGTCCATGGAAGCCGGAGTTACCGTGAAAAAAGAAGGCAGGGATAACGATCTGCTGCAGAGGATCGCGGATGATCCGCTGTTTAATCTGACGCTGGAAGAGCTGCAGAGATCCATGGATCCTGCAAAATATACCGGCCGTGCCGAATATCAGGTGGATAAATATCTGAGCGAAACAGTTCGTCCGATACTTGACGGACATAAAGATCTGCTCGGTGTAAATGTTACTATCAATGTATAACCGGAAGAGAATATCCCGTCATTCAAAAGCAAGGAACATTTCTTTGGCTGAAATACAGATATCCGGCAGGATATAAGGAGGAACATTATAATGGTAAAAGCTATTGTTGGAGCGAACTGGGGAGATGAAGGAAAAGGCAAGATAACAGATACGCTTGCCGCGCAGGCTGATATAGTCGTTCGCTTTCAGGGCGGAGCTAATGCAGGACATACGATCATTAACAAATACGGAAAATTTGCGCTGCATACACTTCCGTCAGGCGTTTTCTATGATCATGTAACGAGCGTGATCGGAAACGGCGTTGCGCTGAATATTCCGGTCTTTCTTAAAGAACTTAAATCGATCACAGACAGGAATGTCCCGATGCCTGAGATTCTGATATCGGACCGCGCGCAGATGGTCATGCCATATCACATCAGATTCGATGAGTACGAAGAGGAGAGGCTTGGCGGACGTTCGTTCGGTTCCACGAAATCGGGTATCGCGCCTTTCTACTCAGATAAATATGCGAAGATCGGTTTTCAGGTGAATGAACTTTTTGACGAGGAGACGCTTAAGGATAAGCTTGTACGCGTCTGTGAGACAAAGAATGTCCTTCTGGAGCATCTTTATCATAAACCTCTGATCGATCCGGAGGAACTTTTTGCCGAGATGATGGAGTGGAAAAAAGGAGTAGAACCTTTCGTGGCTGACACGTCGGCGTTCCTCTATAACGCGCTGCAGGAGGGAAAGGAAGTCCTTCTGGAAGGCCAGCTCGGTTCCATGAAAGATCCGGATCATGGTATTTATCCTATGGTAACATCCTCCTCTACGCTGGCAGGATACGGCGCTGTAGGCGCAGGCGTGCCTCCATATGAGATCAAAAAGATCGTTACTGTCTCCAAGGCATATTCAAGCGCTGTTGGAGCGGGAGCTTTTGTCTCCGAGATCTTCGGCGATGAGGCGGAAGAACTCAGACGCAGAGGCGGCGACGGCGGCGAGTACGGCGCTACTACGGGAAGACCCAGAAGAGTGGGCTGGTATGACGCGGTCGCATCCAGATATGGCTGCCGCATACAGGGAACCACTGACGTGGCTTTCACTGTTCTGGATGTTCTGGGATATCTGGATGAGATACCGGTATGCGTCGCTTACGATATAGACGGAGAGATAACTACTGAATTCCCTACGACGGGCCGTCTGGAAAAGGCTAAACCTGTCTTTGAGAAGCTTCCGGGATGGAAGTGCGATATCCGGGGAATAAAGAAATACGAAGATCTTCCGGAAAAATGCCGTAATTATATAGAATTCATCGAAGAAAAGATCGGATTCCCGATCACGATGGTTTCCAACGGCCCGGGAAGAGACGATATCATTTATCGGGAGAAATAATATGAAAAGATCCTGGAAACATATTTGCGTTGCGGCGGCGTGTGCATTGTCCCTGCTGCTTGGAGGCTGCAGCCTTACAAACAGGAAAGCGGCAAATACGTTGACTGCCGATGAAAGCGGCAGTCTGACACAGACAATCGTGGAGCAGATGGATGAAGAAATATCAGAAGATGATCTTAAGGCGTATATCAATGAGAAGATCTCAGCATATAACGACGCAAACGATGCGGAAAGCATAAGCCTGAGATCATGCAAGATTTCTTCGTCAGAGGCACGCATAGAAATAGTCTACAAAACATGTGATGATTATTCCGCGTTTAACCACATGGAATGTTTCCTGGGAACTATCTCCGAGGCAAAAGAACAGGGGTATACCTTTGACACGGCGCTGATCGACGGAAAGGGCGAAAAAGCCGACAATGAAACGATATCCGAACGTGCCAATGAGTGGATGGTGATGATCGTTGAAGAGCCGATGAACGTAAAGGTATATGATAAAGTCCTTTACACCACGGATAACGCGGAGATCACCGGACGTCTTACGGCTGCGGCGAACCTGAAGCAGGCGACCGGTCAGGCGTCGGATGACGCGGTTGAGTCGGTCGAAGGGGCGTCTGTATCTTCTTCGTCTTCAATTGTGGAGGCAGATCCCGTGGAGGGAAGTGATTCCTCTGAGATACAGAAGAAGATCAGCAGTATGACGGAACTGAATACAGAAAGAGCATATATTATTTTTAAATAACAAGAAACTTCCCGTATGGCAGTCCGATCATGAAAATAACATCTCAAGGACGCTCCCGACAGCCCTTTCAGCATGAAGTGGGGAGTTTTGGTAATTAATAAAAAACAGAAAGAAGCAGGAAGAAATTATGGAAAAGACAATGGATAAGATCATTGCATTGGCAAAATCAAGAGGATTTATTTTCCCCGGATCAGAGATCTACGGAGGTCTTGCGAATACGTGGGACTACGGCCCGATCGGCGTTGAGCTGAAAAATAATGTAAAAAAGGCCTGGTGGCAGAAGTTCGTTCAGACAAATCCATATAACGTGGGTGTTGACTGCGCGATCCTGATGAATCCTCAGACATGGATAGCGTCAGGTCATCTGGGAAGTTTTTCAGACCCTCTGATGGACTGTAAAGAGTGTCACGAGAGATTCCGTGCCGATAATCTGATCGAGGATTTCTGTGAAGAAAATCATATTGACCTCGGCGGAGAAAGCGTTGACGGCTGGTCAAATGAAAAAATGAAATCTTTCATTGACGAACATAATATCTGCTGCCCTACATGCGGAAAGCATAACTTTACGGATATTCGTCAGTTTAACCTGATGTTCAAAACCTTCCAGGGAGTAACAGAAGACGCAAAGAATACCGTATACCTTCGTCCGGAGACTGCCCAGGGTATATTTGTAAACTTCAAGAGCGTACAGAGAACATCCAGGAAGAAGATCCCGTTCGGCATCGGCCAGATCGGTAAATCCTTCCGTAATGAGATCACGCCCGGTAATTTTACATTCCGTACCAGAGAGTTCGAGCAG
>DFHP01000205.1:0-51969 GCA_002371335.1 Eubacterium sp. UBA3720 | reverse complement strand
CAGATGGAGCTTGAGTTCTTCTGTGAGCCGGACACGGACCTTGAGTGGTTTGAATACTGGAGAAAGTTCTGTATCGACTGGCTGAAGAGCCTCGGCATGAAAGATGAGGAGCTTCGCGCGAGAGACCATTCGCCGGAGGAGCTCAGCTTCTACAGCAAGGCTACGACAGACCTTGAGTTCCTTTTCCCGTTCGGATGGGGCGAACTCTGGGGAATCGCGGACAGGACAGATTACGATCTGACACGTCATCAGGAGGTCTCCGGTGAGGATCTTTCTTATTTCGACGATCAGAAAAAACAGAAATATATACCGTATGTCATCGAGCCGTCTCTTGGCGCGGACCGTGTAGTGCTTGCGTTCCTTTGCGCGGCTTACGATGAGGAAGTGCTTGACGCGGAGAGAAATGACGTAAGAACAGTGCTTCGTTTCCATCCGGCTCTTGCTCCGGTGAAGATCGCTGTACTTCCGCTGTCAAAGAAGCTCAATGAAAACGCGGAAAAGATCTTTACCCATCTGTCAGAGACCTACAACTGTGAGTATGATGACCGTGGAAATATCGGTAAGAGATATCGCCGTCAGGACGAGATCGGAACGCCGTTCTGCGTTACATATGATTTCGATTCCGAGGAGGATCAGTCCGTTACAGTCCGCGATCGCGACACGATGGAGCAGGTCCGCATCAGGATCGATGAGCTGGATAGTTACTTTGCTGATAAATTTAAATTCTGATGATCCCGGTTTCCGGCGGAGATGGAATGTCATAATGGAGGCAGTATGAAAAAAAGAAAAATAGTAATTGCTTTGGGTCATAAGGTGCTTGGCAGAAATCTTCCGGAACAGGCGGAAAATCTGGGAAAAGCCGTAAAACCGATCGCGGATATAATCGAGAGCGGCGCAAGCGTCGCCATCACGCACAGCAATGGTTCTCAGGTAGGTATGGTACATACGGCGATGAATGAATTTGCGGTGAACCATACAAACTATACGGGTGCACCCATGGCGATCTGTTCCGCGATGAGCCAGGGATACATAGGCTATGATATTCAGAACAAGCTCCGCTCGGAGCTGATAAGACGCGGCATCTACAAACCTGTCGTAACGCTGATCACTCAGGTGACGGTGGATCCTTATGATCCCGCGCTCTACAGACCGGCCAAGGAGATCGGCCGTATCCTCTCGGAAAAAGAGGCCAGGGAGCAGGAGGAGAAAGGAAACTACGTTACGCAGGTCGAAGGCGGCTACCGCAGAATGATCGCAGCCCCCGAACCGGTGGATATCATCGAGATGGAATCCATCCAGCTGCTGTTTGACGCAGGGCAGATCGTGATTGCCGGCGGCGGAGGAGGCATACCCGTCATGGAACAGGGGTATGACCTGAAGGGAGCCGGCGCAGTTATCGAAAAGGATCTGATCAGCGGAAAGATGGCAGAGCTTTTACATGCGGATGACCTGATCATGCTCACCAGCGTAAAAAACGTATGTCTGAACTACGGTACTCCCGATGAGAAACCGATCGGCGAGATAAAAGTCAGTGAGATCGAAAAGTACGCCGATGAAGGCCAATTCGAAAAAGGAACCATGCTTCCGAAGATAGAGGCCGCTGTCAATTTTATAAAAAAAGGCGGAAAACGCGTAGTCATTACATCGATCGCGAACGCCAAGGAGGGATACAGAGGCAGGTCGGGAACGGTGATCGTTCCGGATGACGAAGTGAGTTTATGATTCTTCAAATATTATCAACAGATGAAGTGCATAGGTAGAAATTCTTTGCGCGGAAGTCATGTATATGTCCAGGCGATTTTCCGGCTGCATGGAGTTTCGCGATCATCTGCATAGATACATGTATAGTGATATGTATAGAGATATGCATAGAGATATGTATAGAGACAAATGAAAAGGAGCACCGAAGAATAAACTTCGGTGCTCCTTTAATCATAAAATGAGGGGGAGATAGTGAGTAAGTAGTTAATCAACTATCTGTGGATTATTATAGGAAGAAAATGTGAGAGAAGTATGTACAGAATCGAAAAAAAAGGTAAAACGCGTTTAGAGAAAGTTTATTATTTCACAGTGAATTGTGTCAGTGTACTGTGAAACAAACTACATCAGGGCATGCCGCCGGGGCTGTGTTGAAATCGTTTTTTCGGTGTGATATGATACAGAACATGGACTTATAAAAGCTTTACTAAAGCAAATAGATTTATTTTGATTTTGTTTTTTAGGGGGATAGATTATGAAGTTGTCAGCTCTTCTGAAGGATCTGGAGTATGAAATACTGCAGGGAGAAACAGACCGGGAGATCACAGGCGTGGCGTATGATTCGAGAAAGGTAGAACCGGGATTTTTGTTTGTCGCGCTCAAAGGTGCGGTCAGTGACGGACACAGATTTATTCCGGATGTGGTTTCCAAAGGGGCAGCGGCTGTCCTGCTGGAGGATCCGGCAGATGTTGATGAAAATGTTACGGTTATACGGACAGACAATACCAGACGCGGACTGGCGCTGGTTTCCGCGGCCTGGTTCGGTTATCCGGCAAAGTCCCTTAAGACGATAGGGATCACAGGAACGAAGGGAAAAACCACGAGCACATATATGATCCGCTCCATTCTGGAAAATGCGGGTCACAAGACCGGTCTGATCGGAACGATCGAGTGCATCACGGGAAAACGTCATATAAAATCAGAAAACACGACTCCGGAATCATACCTTGTTCAGGAATATTTCCGGGAGATGGCTGACGCCGGCTTTGACAGTGTGGTAATGGAAGTGTCTTCGCAGGCGTTTAAAATGGACCGGGTAGCCGGAATCACCTTTGATTACGGCATATTTACAAATATCGAACCGGATCATATCGGCCCGAATGAGCATGAAAGCTTTGAGGAGTATCTGGACTGTAAAAAACAGCTGCTGAAAAACTGCCGCGTCGGAATCGTAAACAGAGATGATGAAAGATTTGAGCAGATCATTGAAGGAGCGGCATGCGCGCTGGAAACATATGGTTTCCACAGTGACAGTGATTTTATGGCAAAAGACGCTTCTCTTGTTTCAAAACCCGGTTATCTGGGCATCTCGTACCATGCGGCCGGAAAGATCGATCTGGATGTAGAGATCGACATACCGGGAAAATTCTCCATCTATAACTCTCTTGCCGCGATAGCCGTATGCTATCATTTCGGCGTTGAAAAGGATGATATATGCAAGGCGTTAAAGATGGCCAGCGTAAAAGGCCGCGTGGAGATGGTAAAGGTATCGGATGAGTTTACTCTGATGATCGATTACGCGCATAACGCCATGGCCCTTGAAAGTCTGCTCTCAACGCTTCGCGAATATAATCCGCACCGGCTTGTATGCCTTTTCGGATGCGGCGGAAACAGAGACCGTCAAAGACGTTTTGAAATGGGAGAGATATCCGGAAAACTGGCGGATCTTACCGTCATCACATCCGATAATCCCAGAAACGAGGAACCTCAGGCGATCATTGACGATATTAAAACCGGAATGGAAAAGACCGACGGAAAATACGTGGAGATCATAGACAGAAAGGACGCGATCCGCTATGTGATCCGAAACGGAGAACCCGGAGATATCATTATCCTCGCGGGAAAAGGACATGAGGATTACCAGATCATCAAGGGAAAGAAATATCCCATGGATGAGCGGGTGCTTATTCAGGAGATCCTCGCGGAAAAACCTGAATGATAAAGAAAAAATGAGGAAGGGTATCAGGCGTTGAACGGATACCGGCGCTGAGGATGAGGAAAAATGAAAGAGAAAAAGAGATATGCGGATGTGATCGTAGATATCTCCCATGAAAAGATAGACAGACCTTTTCAGTACCTTATTCCGTCAGCTCTGGAAGAAGCCGTACAGGAGGGTACCAGAGTAAGGATTCCTTTCGGTATGGGAAACCGTCTGATCACCGGGTATGTTATAGAGATAAAGAGTGTTCCGGATTTCGATCCCGGGAAGATCAAGGAGATCGACAGCATATGCGAAGAAGGGATCACCATCGAGGGAAGCCTGATCAGGCTGGCAGCGTGGATGAAGGAGACCTACGGGTCCACCATGATCAGATGTCTGAAAACGATCCTTCCGGTCAAAGAAAAGGAAAAGATCAGAATCCGGGAACAGGTCGTCCTGAACAGGACACGAAGTGAAGCGCTTCAGATACTGGACGATTATCGAAAAAAACACTATAAAGCAAAAGCAAGGCTTATGGAGCTGCTGGCCGAAAAAGGAACCGCGGACAGGCTTACCGTGATGAAGGAGCTGAAGATTCCGGCCTCAACGCTGAAATCGATGCAGAATGAGGGCGTACTCCGGATCGAAGCCCACCGAAGCTGGAGAATGCCGGCAGAGCTGGAGGAAGCCGCCGGACAGAAGGAAATACCGGTCCCCACAGCCGCGCAAAGTCAGGTGATCGATGGAATACTTGAAGAATGGCGGACAAAGAACAGGACCTGTCTGATCCACGGCATTACAGGCAGCGGGAAGACGCTGATCTATATGGAGCTGACGAAAAAAGTCCTGTCCGAGGGCAGGCAGGCAATCATACTGATCCCGGAGATCGCGCTTTCCTGGCAGATCGTACAGCGTTTTCTGTCAGGTTTCGGTGATATCGTAACAGTCCTGCATTCACGGATGGGAAGGTCAGAACGGTTCGATCAGTTCGAGAGGGTCAGATCAGGCGAGGCAAAGATCATCGTCGGTCCCAGATCCGCGCTTTTCGCGCCGTTTGAAAATCTGGGACTGATCGTCATAGATGAGGAACAGGAGCTTTCATACAGAAGCGAGGAGTCCCCCAGATATGACGCCAGAGAGGCGGCAGTTTTCCGGGGAAAACTGGAAGGCGCGCATGTGGTCATGGGATCGGCGACGCCATCCATTGATTCATATCAGAAATGCATGGAAGGAGAATATGCTCTCTTTGATCTTCCTGACCGTATCGGAGAGGCGGGACTTCCCCGCGTGTATATTGCCGATATGCGGCAGGAACTGCAGGAGGGCAACCGCTCCATGCTCAGCAGACTGCTGGAGGAAAAAATAGCGCAGAGACTGGAAAAAAAAGAGCAGATCATGCTCTTTCTTAACCGCAGGGGATACGCCGGTTTCTTTTCATGCCGGTCCTGCGGATATGTGGTCAGGTGTCCTCACTGCGATGTTTCCATGACTTTGCATTCAAACGGAAAAATGATCTGCCATTACTGCGGCTATGAGACGCCAGAAGTAAAGCAGTGTCCATCCTGCGGCTCGGAATTCATTTCCGGATTATCAATCGGAACGCAGAAGGTGGCGGATATGGTACAGAGGAAGTTTCCACAGGCACGGATACTTCGAATGGATCAGGATTCCACCAGAAAAAAGGGCGGTCATGAAAAAATCCTCAGAGCATTCATGGAGCATGAGGCAGATATCCTTGTGGGCACACAGATGATCGTAAAGGGGCACGATTTTCCGAACGTAACGCTGGTGGGCGCGCTGATGGCAGATATGTCGCTTTTTGCCAGTGATTACCGGGCACCGGAAAAAACATATCAGCTGCTGGTGCAGGCGATCGGCCGGGCCGGCCGGGGGGAGCTTGGCGGAGAGGCCGTCATTCAGACCTATCAGCCGGAGCATTACAGCATTCAGGCGGCAGCGTCCCAGGATTACGCGGAATTCTTCAACGAAGAGATGGAAGAGCGTAAAGCTATGTTATTCCCTCCCGCCGCGCATCTGCTGGCGGTCCGGGGCAGCTGTAAAGATGAGGAAAGACTGCATAAAGCAATGTTCTTCTCGGGAAAGTTCCTCCAAATGGTCGGAAAAAAGAAAACAACGACCATCATAGGGCCTGCTCCGGAGGTGGTTTCAAAGGTGCAGGATCAGTTCAGGGAAGTGCTCTTTATTAAAGAAGAAGACGAAAAAGAGCTTCGCAGACTGCGGCAGGCTCTGGAAAAATATATTGAGATCAATCAGGGTTTCGATGAAGTTTCAATTCAATATGATTTAGATGTATAAAGGAGATAGTCAGATGGCATTAAGAAATATCAGGGAAGCAGGAGAAAGCGTACTGGAGAAAAAATGCAAGCCCGTAAAAGAGATCACGCCGAAGATCACAGAGCTGATCAGCGATATGTTTGAAACAATGTATGACGCCGGAGGAGTAGGACTGGCAGCGCCGCAGGTAGGAATCCTCAGAAGACTGTTCGTCATCGACTGCGACGGAGAACATCCGTATGTGTTTATCAATCCGGAAATTCTGGAAACATCAGGAGAACAGACCGGAGAAGAAGGATGCCTCAGCGTCCCGGGAAAATGCGGGATCGTTACCAGACCGAACTACGTAAAGGTGAAAGCGTTTGACGGAGAGATGAAAGAATTTGTACTTGAAGCCGAGGAACTTCTCGCGCGGGCCATCCTGCATGAGAACGATCATCTGGATGGAATCCTTTATACATCCCACGTGGAAGGACCTCTGCAGGATGTTTCATATGAGGAGGAGACAGAGGAAGAATGAAAGTGATCTTTATGGGTACGCCTGATTTTGCGGCAGCAAGTCTGGAAGCTGTGGTGAACGCCGGACATGAAGTGGCCGCGGTCGTTACAAATGTGGACAAGCCTGCGAAGCGGGGAAAACATATCCAGTTTTCCGATGTGAAAAAGAAGGCTCTGGAGTTGGGACTTCCGGTACTGCAGCCGGCCCGGGTGAAGGATGAAGAATTCATAAGACAGCTGTCTGCATATGAAGCTGATATCATTATCGTGGCAGCGTACGGACATATTATTCCGAAGGCGATCCTTGAAATGCCGAAGTACGGATGTATCAACGTTCACGCGTCCCTGCTGCCTAAATACAGAGGAGCCGCTCCGATCCAGTGGGCGGTAGTAGACGGGGAAGAGAAGTCAGGCGTCACCATCATGCAGATGAACGAAGGACTGGATACAGGAGATATGATCGCTGTAAGCGAGGTCATCCTGGACGAGGATGAGACCGGAGGTTCTCTCTTCGACAAGCTGAGTGATGAAGGCGGAAGGCTGCTGACAGATACACTGAAAAAAATAGAAGCAGGAGATATCCATCCGGTCCCACAGCCGGCGGAGAGTCCGACGCCTTACGCGCGCATGATCAGAAAGACAGACGGACTTGTCGACTGGAGCAAGAGTGCGGTGGAGATCGAACGGCTGGTAAGAGGAATGAATCCCTGGCCGTCCGCGTTTACATATCTGGGAAATAAAAGCCTGAAGCTTTGGAAAGTCAGAACAGACGAGGCGGAATCAGGCGCAGAACCCGGTTCAGTCTTTGATGTAAACAGGAAAGGATTTAAGGTCCAGACGGGCAAAGGGTCTCTGCAGATCCTGGAGCTTCAGCTGGAAGGAAAGAAACGACTGACCGCGGAAGAATTCCTTCGCGGCCGGGCAATAGAAGAAAAAACAGTTCTGGGAGGAGTAGCCCGTGGCTAAAACAGAGGATCTGCGCATGCTGGCCCTTGATTCCCTGCTTGAGATGCAGAAAAATGAAACGCCCTGTCATATTTATATCAGAAACGTTCTGGAAGCCCACGGTTATCTTTCCGTCAGGGAAAAGAACTTTTACCGGAGGCTTACGGAAGGAACACTGGAAAACAGGATAAAACTGGATCATGTGATAGATATTTTCGCAAAGACAAAAACGAAAAAAATGAAGCCTATGATCCGGGAGATCCTGCGTATGGGCACTTATCAGATCCTGTATATGAATTCAGTCCCTGACCGCGCCGCGGTAAACGAATCCGTGAAGCTGGCGCAGAAAAGAGGATTTTATTCTTTAAAAGGATTTGTCAACGGGATACTCAGAAGCATAAGCAGAGAAAAAGACCGGATCAGTTTTCCCGGCAGGGAGAATTTTACGGAGTATATTTCCGTGAACTATTCCATACCGGAATTTCTTGCGGAACGCTGGATACGTGAGTTCGGTCCCGAAAAAACAGAGATCATGGCGAAAGCCTTTCTGGAGGTGCCGCCGCTCAGTGTGCGGATCAGGAGAAATCAGTCTCAGGTCATAAAAGAAATGGAAAACGCCGGGATCACGGTTGTGAAAGGTCCGTGGCTTCCGTACGCCTTTATACTGAAGGGAGCTTCCTCAGTGGCAGAACTGGAGCCCTTCAGGAGAGGGGATATCACAGTACAGGATGTCAGTTCAATGCTGGCTGTCGAGGCAGCCGGGATCCGGGAAGGAATGAACATACTGGATCTGTGCGCGGCTCCCGGAGGAAAGACGATCCTGGCCGCGGATATGCTGAACGGGACAGGTCAGGTCATATCAAGAGATCTGACAGAATCAAAAACAATGCTGATCGGAGAAAACCTTATGCGGTGCGGTACTTCAAATGTCCGTGTCGAAGTACGTGACGCCGCCATTCCGGATGAAGAACTGTTCGGATGGGCAGACGTGGTGATAGCAGATCTGCCGTGCTCCGGACTGGGCGTGATCGGCAGAAAACCGGATATCAAGTACTACGCTGATCAGAGAAGGATCGACGCTCTTTCGGCACTACAGAAAGATATACTGAAAAACGCCGTCCGGTATCTGAAAAAAGACGGTGTGCTGATATACAGCACCTGTACAGTCACGGAGGAAGAAAACCTTCATAACGTACAATGGATTAAAGAAAACCTGCCGGTCAGAGCAGGAGATCTGACAGAATACATGCCGGAAAAGCTTCGGAAAGAACCGTCTCTCAAAGAAGGGTATCTTCAGCTTCTGCCGGGAGTTTATCCCTGCGACGGATTCTTTATCAGCAGGTTCATATTAAAAAACGGGTGACAGGGAAGCTCAGTATATGAGAATTATGTGAATGTTCAAGCGGCTTCCGCACAAAGAACTTCTATGCATTCACTTCATCTGCTGTTAAATAAATAATTAAAACTTCCCATATGTCACAATTAACCCTTCAGCATAAAGCGGGAAGTTTTATAAATAAATACTTAATGACGGGAGAGTGCTATGTCGCATAGTGGCAGCGTGGATATTAAGTCCATGTACGAAGATGAATTGAGGGAATTACTGACGGATATGGGGGAGAAGCCGTTCCGCGCGGGGCAGCTTTTTTCGTGGATCCATGAAAAAAGGGTGAAAAGCTATGATGAAATGCTTAACCTTCCGTCAGGTCTCAGAGAAAAACTGACGAAGGAATACCCATATACGACAATTTATCCGGTGGAGGTGCTGGTTTCAAAAAACAATGATACCAGGAAATATCTTTTTGCGCTGAGCGACGGAAATGTGATCGAGAGTGTCTGGATGAAGTACAGGCACGGAAATTCGGTGTGTATCTCTTCACAGGTCGGCTGCCGTATGGGCTGCAGGTTCTGCGCATCTACGCTGGACGGCCTTGTACGGCCGCTGCAGGCGTCGGAAATGCTGGAGCAGATCTACGAGATACAGCGCCTGACCGGCGAGCGGGTCTCGAATATCGATATCATGGGAAGCGGCGAGCCGATGGATAACTTTGATAATGTGGTGCGGTTCATCCGGCTTGTCAGCAGCGATAAAGGGATAAACATAAGCCAGAGAAACATCACGGTTTCTACATGCGGACTCGTGCCGCAGATCCGGGCGTTCGCGGATGAAAAGCTGGCTGTTACGCTTGCCATTTCCCTTCATAATCCGATAGATGAAGAACGGCGGGAACTGATGCCGGTTGGGAAAAGCTATCCGGTGGAAGAACTGATGGATGCATGCCGGGAATATTTCAGAAAAACAGGACGCCGTATTACGTTTGAATACGCGCTGATCAAGGGAAATAATGACTCCGACAGACACGCGGAAGCGCTCGCGCACCTGGTAAAAGGGTTGAACTGTCATATAAATCTCATACCGGTAAACCCCGTAAAAGAGCGAAATTTCAGGCGTTCTGACAAAAATGTAATTCGCAATTTCCAAAATAAACTTGAAAAATATAGAATAAATGTTACTATAAGAAGGGAAATGGGCTCCGATATTGACGGAGCCTGTGGTCAATTAAGAAAGAGATATATCACATCGCAGGAAGAAAAACATTTCTGAGAGAAAGCAGGCCCGCGTAAAGTACATTCAGATGCGGGCTGTGTTTTTGAACGGGAGATTTAAAATGAAGGTAATAGCAGCAACTGATGTCGGCAGAAAAAGGGATATGAACCAGGATTACATGTTCACATCCACAGAGCCGGTCGGCAACCTGCCCAACCTGTTTGTAGTAGCTGATGGTATGGGCGGACATAATGCGGGAGATTACGCGTCACGTTACGGCGTAACTACGCTGGTCGAAACCATAAAAAATGATAAAAATTTTAATCCTGTGAAAATCATGCAGGCAGGAGTGGAAGCGGCGAATCTCGCCGTTTATGAAAAATCCGTTTCGGATCCGTTGCTGTCGGGCATGGGAAGTACGATGGTGGTAGCCACTGTAGTAGGAGGTTACGTTTTTGTGGCAAATGTAGGCGACAGCCGTATGTACATCGCGGATAACGATGGTTTGTCACAGATCACTCACGATCATTCGCTGATCGCAGAAATGGTACGCTTGGGGGAGCTCTCACCGGAAGAGGCGAAACATCATCCGGACAAAAACATCATTACCAGGGCAGTCGGTACCGGGGAGGATATCAGAGTAGATTTCTTTGATGTCAAACTGGAGGAAAACGCCTGCTTCATGATGTGTTCGGACGGCCTGTACAATATGGTGGGGGAAAGCGCCATTTATAAAGTCCTTAGCTCAAATGACATTGATGACAAGGCGGCAAAACTGGTAGAACTTGCTAATGAGAACGGAGGGCTGGATAATATTGCGGTCGTCGTCGTAGAACCATTTACAGATGAGGTGAATTAATGTTAAAAGAGGGAATAATATTAGGGGAAAGATATGAAATTCTGTCTCGAGTCGGCTCCGGCGGAATGGCAGATGTTTATAAAGCCAACGATCATAAGCTGAATCGTCTGGTTGCGGTAAAGGTAATGAAGGCTGAATTCCGCGAGGATAAGTCCTTTGTTTCGAAATTCCAGAAAGAAGCGCAGTCGGCAGCGATGCTGTCGCACCCGAACGTAGTAAACGTATTTGACGTAGGTGAGGACCGCGGTCTCTATTATATCGTAATGGAGCTTGTGGAAGGCATCACGCTTAAGAACTATATCACAAAGAAAGGAAAGCTTTCCGTAAAAGAGGCCACAAGTATAGCGATCCAGGTGGCGCTCGGACTGCAGGCGGCCCATAACAGGGGAATCGTCCACAGAGACGTTAAGCCGCAGAACATCATTATTTCCACTGACGGAAAGGTGAAGCTTTCTGATTTTGGTATCGCGAAAGCCACGAATTCCAATACGATCACCACGAACGTCATGGGATCCGTGCATTACAGCTCGCCGGAACAGGTGCGCGGCGGCATGTCTGATGCCCGCAGCGACATATATTCGTTGGGTATCACCATGTATGAAATGGTAACGGGAAGAGTTCCGTTCGACGGTGATACGACGGTGGCGATCGCCATCAAGCATCTTCAGGAGGAGATGGTACCTCCGTCAAAATATACGCCGGATCTGCCTCATGCCCTTGAGCAGATCATCCTTAAGGCCACGATGAAGACGTCCAACAAGCGTTACCAGAACGTAGGAGACATGATCGAAGATCTGAAACGTTCTCTGCTGGAGCCGGACGGCGACTTTGTGGTAATGAACAGGCTCTCCGATCCTGCCGGAACAGTAAAGATCTCCGAAAAGGAGATGAACGATGTCCGCGACAGCCTTGAGAGAGATAAAAAGAAAGCGAAACAGAAAAAACAGAAGCATCAGCCGATAGTCATAGAAAACGACTATGAAGAGGAAGATAAAGGAGGCTCGAAGCTCGAGAAAGGGCTGACGATCGGCGGATTCCTTGTGGGAATCATAATCATCGCCGCGCTGATCTTCTTTATAGCCAATATGGCAGGACTGTTCGATAATAGTAAAGATACTTCGGTAAGCTCAAGCATTGTAAAAGAAGAAAGCGTCGCAGATGAACAGGTAACAGTACCTTCCTTCCTCGGAATGACTCTTGAGGACGCGATCGCGCAGGCAAACGCTCTTGGCATCGGCGTAAAGCAGGTAGCTACGGAGAGCTCCGATGTCTACGCTGAAGGAACGATCCTTTACCAGAACATCGCTGAAGGAACAAAGGTGGATAAACAGACCACAATTGAGGTTACCGTCAGCGGCGGTATTTCACAGATAACGATACCTTCGGGACTTGCAGGCATGCCGCAGGCAGATGCCGAAAAGATCCTGAACGACATGGGACTGACTACAGTCGTTGAGCTTCAGGCAAGCGATTCCGTTCCGGTAGGAAGCGTGGTTTCCACAAATCCATCCGAAGGTTCTGTAGTTTCACCGGGCGCTTCCGTTACCGTATATGTAAGCTCAGGAAGCGGCGGAGAAAGCTCCGGCGAACAGGTGACGGTTCCTAACGTCAGCGGAGAAACACAGGAGAGAGCGATTTCCGCGCTTTCCGCACTGGGACTTAATTATTCGATCTCATCAGGATCTTCAGACCTTGTCGGAGCCAATGAGGTCATTTCCACTACACCGGAGGCAGGATCTCAGGTTCCTGCGGGATCTACGGTTACGATCATTGTAAACGACGGAGGATCCTCAGATTCTTCTGATAGTCAGTCGGAGGACTCCTATGTCAGCACCGGTACTCTCGCACGTCCTGATCAGTATAACGGTGGAAGAGTAACTCTGGAGCTGGTACAGAACGGGATCACGAGCATCATTTATCAGGGCTCGAACCCGTGGACGTCAGGCGATTACAGCAGTCCGATCTACAGCTCCTACGGTACAAACGGAACGATCAATGTTTACGAGGATAATTCACTGATCGCCAGGTATCCTGTAGTAACATTCAGAGCGGCGTGATCCTTATATGAGAGGAAGAATTATTCGCGGAATCGGCGGCTTTTACTACGTAGCAACGGAAGACGCCGGAATTTATGCATGTAAAGCCAGAGGAATTTTCAGACTGCTGAAGACAAAACCCCTGGTGGGAGACTGGGTGGATATTTCAGTCACGCACGAAAAAGATAAAGAAGCCAGTATTACTCAGATTTTCCCGAGAAAAAACGAATTGATACGGCCGGCGGCAGCAAATGTGGACCAGGCAATGGTCCTCTTTGCTGTTAAGGATCCGGATCCGGATGGAGTGCTGATCGATCGTTTTCTTACTATGATGAAGATGCAGAGTGTACCGGCTTTTATTTGTTTTAATAAACTGGATCTGGCCGGGGAAGATACCATAGCCCACTGGAAAAATGTATACAGAAACAGCGGCTATGAGATCCTGTTCTGCAGTGCTGAGAATAACATCGGCATAGAACAGCTCCGGGAAAAACTGCAGGGAAAGACCACTGTGATCGCCGGCCCGTCTGGCGCCGGAAAATCATCAGTCACCAATCTTCTGCAGGATCATGTAATGATGGAAACGGGCGAGATCAGCAAAAAACTCGGTCGGGGACGCCACACGACGAGGCATGCTGAACTGATCATGCTGAATGGAGAGAGTTATCTGTGCGACACTCCGGGATTCACTTCGCTGTTTCTTCCGGATATGAAAAAGGAAGAACTGGAAACGTGCTTTCCTGAGATCGACAGATATGCTGATCAGTGCAGATTCGTGGGATGCTCCCATACTGCCGAGCCTGACTGCGCGGTGAAAAACGCTCTGCGGGAAGGCAAAATTTCTAAAGAACGATATCATAATTATGTTATGATATACAGAGAGTTAGAGGAAAAAGAGAAAAGGAGATATTGATATGTACGAATTAGCCCCTTCAATGTTATCAGCAGATTTTAACATTCTCGGAGAGCAGCTCGGAAGGATCGAGGCAAAAGGCGTTAAATGGCTCCACATAGACGTGATGGATGGCGCTTTTGTTCCGCAGATCTCTTTCGGAATGCCTGTTATCAAATCTATCAGAAAGAAAAGCGGAATGTTCTTTGACGTGCATATGATGGTCGAAGAGCCGGGCAGATTCATCGATGATCTGAAAGCCTGCGGCGCAGACATGGTAACGGTTCACGCAGAGGCGTGCGTACACCTCGACAGAACTCTGCAGGCGATCCATGACGCCGGAATGAAGGCCGGAGTCGTTCTGAATCCTGCAACGCCGCTGAACTGCATCGACTATGTGATGGACCGTCTGGATATGGTACTGCTGATGTCTGTAAACCCGGGTTACGGCGGACAGTCTTATATCAAGGCAGTAACGCAGAAGATCGCAGATCTTCGTAAAAAACTTGATGACGCCGGTTACAAAAATGTACCGATCGAAGTCGACGGCGGCGTAAACGCAAAGACAGTGGACGAGGTGCTTGATGCAGGCGCTGAGATCCTGGTAGCAGGATCTGCCGTTTTCAACGGAGATATCGAGAAAAACATCGATATGTTTAATGAGAAATTTGCGGCCAGAAGCTGATTCCATGTAAGAAGAAACCATCCCGGACGGAGCTCCTCTGTCCGGGTTTTTTCCTGTCTCACAGGAGATTATGCCGTTCTTACATGAACAAACTGATAGAATTGAAAATGACGGAATTACTTACAGGGATCTCTCCCTCTTAAATATTAGTAATTAGCTAAGGGAAACAGATAAAGATAAAAAGGTTCGGAAAGGAAATCAAAACATGAAGGTGTTGATCATTTCAGGTGGAAGCATTGAGGAAGAATTTGCCCGGGAATTTCTCCGGGATCACAGTTTTGATTATATGATCGCGGCTGATAAAGGCCTGGAGGTCTGCGACAGGCTGAAACTCCGTATAGACTATATAGTAGGCGATTTTGACAGTATTCTCCCCGGACTGATAGATCAATATGAAGAGGAGGGAACCATCAGTATAGACAGATATAATCCCGTGAAGGATTATACGGATACCGGAATTGCCATGCGAAAGGCAGTGGAGATGGGAGCGGATGAGGTGTATTTCATCGGCGCCACCGGAACAAGACTGGATCACAGCATGAGCAATATCTTTTGTCTGAATTACCTTAGAGAAAGAAATATCAGGGGAGTCATCCTTGATCCGCACAACAGGATAACAATGCCCGTTGAAACCTCGTTTGAAATCGACAGAACATCACAGTACGGGAAATTTGTCTCATTTTTCCCTTATTCTGAGGAAGTAACACACCTGACATTGAAAGGATTCAAATATCCGGTCACCGACAGAAGCATGAAAAAAGGCGACGAAGGTCTCTTCGTCAGTAATGAGATTACAGATGAGCATGCTTTCGTAAGTTATGATAAAGGCATAATGATCATGATTGAGAGCAGAGACTGATCGGAAACACGAAGAACAAAAAGTAAAATGAGGGGGAGGCCATGAAAAAAAGATTAGTTAGCAGTTTGGTGATAGCAGGTACAGTTATATTAGCAGGATGCAGTACTGCTTCTGAAAATACGGAGAAGGTTACGTTTGAGAAATCAGAAGTGACAGCGAAAGCTGAATCAGAAGATTCCTCGGAGGCGGTCATGAATAATTCAGCAATTGAAACAGAGAGTGCCTCAGAAATCATTCCGGAGGAGGCGCCTTCAGGAAAGTACGGTCCTGAAGCAGGTTTATATGACCGCACATATTTGGCAGAAGAGAACGGCATTTTTGTCTATAGAATGACGGATGCAGAGATCATTGAAAAATATGATGAAATGTATGCCGGTGCGTTTGCTGACATGGTCGCAGCTTATGATGAAGAGATGGAATGGAGGAATCAGGGAGTCAAGTATGAGCAGCCGGTAAAAACGAGCGATCTGATGTATAAAAGTTCTGATGAAAACAAAGGAGTAACGCTTGGCTCATCGTTTGAAATGGACTACAACTATAATCTTTACAATGTGGGATACACATATGTTGATCTGGACAGTGACGGAACGTTTGAGATCATATTCGGCGTCCTGCCTGATGCAGATGCCGACTGGATTCCGAAGGATTCATTTGAAAGAGGATATGCGCTGGCAGATGGTCAGGTGATAAAGATCTGCGAAGGCGGAAGCAGAGACCTGCATTGGCTGGGTAATGATGGTTATATTTATGAGACAGGCAGTTCGGGAGCAGCCTACAGCGGAACGTGGAGACTTCATTTTGACAGTACGGCATTAGACTTAAATCGGGAAGAGGATTGGGGCAATAATGGATTTACGGAGGACGAGTTTATCGGATACTGGGAAAGTGCCGTTCATATAAACGGTCCGATAGAGGATATCAATGAAGCAGCTAAGTGGCCTGAAAACCAGATATCTGAAGCAGAATTGCCGGCTTTGGAAGAAGAGTGGAAATCAAGGCAGGTACAAATAGACTGGCTGAGACTTTCGGATTATCTGGATAAATATGGAGTGTGAGATAATCTGATAAAAAACCATATTTAGATTAAGAAAGATGCTGTGTGAAGAGGAAAGACAGAATGAAACAGTATATAGTTGACGCGTTTACGGACAAGCCTTTTTCCGGAAATCCGGCAGCGGTCTGCGTAATGGACACCTGGCCGTCAGAAGAGGCTATGATGAAGCTGGCAATGGAAAACAACCTTTCGGAAACAGCTTTTATCGTCAAGGAGGATAAGGGATATCATCTGCGGTGGTTCACACCCGGAACTGAAGTTGAGCTGTGCGGCCATGCCACACTGGCGTCTGCATTTGTGATCCTGAATTATTATGAACCGGAAAGCAATGAGGTACAGTTCAGTACGCTGAGCGGTATCCTTACTGTAAAGAAAAAGGATTTTCTGTATGAGATGGATTTTCCGACATATGAGCTGAAAGAAATCCCTGTAACAGATGAAATGGAGAAAGCATTCGGTGTTCGTCCGATCAAGGCGCTTCTTGGTATGGATCTGATCTGTGTATTTGAAACAGAAGAACAGGTCAGGAAAATGCAGCCTGATCAGGCGGGGCTTATGAAAATAGAAGGCCGTCTGCAGAATGCTACTGCAGCAGGAAAAGATGTGGACTGTGTGTCCCGGAGCTTTGCGCCTAAAGTAGCTGTACCGGAAGATCCTGTATGCGGATCAGCCCACTGTCAGATCGCTGATTACTGGTCAGAGGAACTTGGAAAGACAAAGATACATGCATATCAGGCTTCAAAGCGGGGCGGCCATCTGTATTGTGAGATGAAAGACAGCGGAAGGATAGCTATCAGCGGCAAAGCTGCGTTGGTGGCAATATCGGAGATAGTTGCGCAGATTGAATGAAAATAAGTGAAACAGAAGAAGATTCAGTTATAAAGATCTAATCAGGAAAGGCGATCTTGACTTAAAGAGTACTCACCTTCAATTCCATACGCAGCCTTTAGTTCTGCCGGCATATAGCGGTACTGGAGAATGGCAAATTGTTCGGGTGTGTAGTCGAGATCTCCTTTCAGCCATTCAAATGACAATTCACAGCATGCGTGAGAATGAGCTCTTACTGCATAATCCATTTCTCAGGACGGATGGATATTTTGTGAGCGATTATAATACAGCACTGGCTAATTTGTTCAATAACAAAAGCTTTTCATCTACAATCAACGGAATTAAGGGTAATCGGGATTCTGTGTCCTCGATAATGAAAGATTTGAAGAATCCTCCGGCTGAATGGGAGAATGCTTACCAAGACCTTCAGGAGTTCTATGATTCTTAAGTCAAATTAACTGATTTGGCAACAAATCCAACTGGAAGTCTAGAGACCTTCACCGCTGATTTCAACGATGCTGATTCAGATATATCAAATGCTTATGATAAATTGGAATTGAATTTTGATTAATTAACGAGGAATTTGATAAGGATATTGATACTACACCTGCATTAGCTGGGATACCAAGTGATAGAATACAATGCTGAGTAATCCTGAAAAACAAAAGGAAACTGCTGAAGAACAAAAAATATATGAGGATATTAAAAATGGAGTCATCTATGATGTTGATGCAGAAGATATCCGGATAATAGAAGACTAAAAACTTACTCAGTTATATTGAGATGTAGGAGAAATGAATAAACAACACCAGAAAGAATTGAAAAAAGAACTCCCGGAAACAGTAAAAAAGGCGGATAAAGATTTAAACATAATCTTGATTTCTATGGCGATTCCACTGATCTTATTCATTTTTCGCGGGACTGCTATTATGGGATTCTGCAAAGATCTTTCGGTAAATATATGGCTGCGCTTTATGCCGCTGATGCTGATCCAGTTTGGACTCGCAGGATTTGGGTGCGTGATTGTCATGATTTACAGGAAAGAACATTTCCGGGATTACGGGCTTGTTAAACCGCGTTTTCTGAAGACTGCTCTTATGTCCGCGGCGGTTTGCATTCCGGCATTCGTTTTCATGTTGGTCAATAAAGAGATAGATTCATATCTGCCGCTGCAGGGATGCATGCATACAAGAGAGTTTTTGTCGTATGCATTTCCTGTAAACGTTCTTGGTTATGCACTGACGATACTTGTATGGGGGTTCTTTGAAGGGTTTAATTACGTGGTCATCTCCAAAAAGATCAATGAGAGATATCCCGGCGGCAACAGGTATATCAATCGTGGGGCTATAGCCTGTGGCGTGATCTGCATACTTATACACGGAATGATTGGATTCAATCTGTATATAATCTTTGAGGCGCTTACTACATTCATCCTTATATACGGAATGCTTATGATCAAAGAAAAGACCGGTAATGCCTGGGGATGTATACTGATATTCCTCCTGTTCTGGAATGCAATATGAATTACTGGTCATGGGAAATACTGATTATGATTCAGGAATGGATTTCCGGACATAGGTGCTGGAGGTTGGCAGACAACGGAAAAATCAACCATTAAATGGGAATGTATATTGCTGCGGCATATACATTCCCGTTTTAAATGCTAAGGAGAATAGATATTGATATGTTCAGCGTCTGATTATTGCAATCAAACATTATACCGGGGATCAGCAGATGTGAAGACGAAAAATGATCAGACTAAAAATATTTAGCTAATTTCATTTACCATTTTTCATTAATTGAGTACCAATCGAGTACAATTTTGATGGTATAGAGTACCACGCCTCAATAGATTCCAGTAAACATGGGCTCCAAATCAGCTGTATATATCGCTCGCTAAGTGCATGTACTCTCTGGTCAATATATACATCGGTAATTTGGGCTTGCAAAAAACACCCGTGGAACAAAATCACCTTCACAGTACTTAGCAACCGTGTTTCGTGAGATACCTAGCGTTTTGGCGATATGGCGCTGACTTTCACCAGCAAGGTATCGTTTGCGTATTTCGTCATAGTCTTTCATTGTGATAACCACCTTTTTGCCCTCCGAATAAAGATTAATCTTTATTTAGGGTACCGATTGAGTGGCTCACTTTCAAGTGAGCGTTTTGTACTTTAGTGGCTCACTTTTAGATTAGCGTCTATACCATGCTTTAGAGTCGGCGGTCAAAAAAGCCGAAAAGCTGTATTTTATGGAGGGTGCTCCGGAAATTGTGCGTCTGAGCGATTACAATGCACTGATGTCTCTATATGGAAAAAATCCGATCGAGATGGGGAATGATGAGTTTGTTATCATCTGTAACTATGCAGAAAACAAAACGATTTTAAATTATCAGGCGGCAACGAATGAAGAAAGAGAAGAAACGGAAAGAATATGCCGCGTTGAGCGTGAAGAAGTGGAGCGCATGCTGCCCTATACATATGAAAAGAACACATGAAACAGTGTGTAAAGTCCTCTCACATTAACAAACAGGGTGATTCTGAGTAAGCTATAAACACAGGTGCGAAACGTAAAAAAAATTACAATTTCGGAAGTAGTACGATGAACTATATTGAAAGACAAGAATACATGCGGCGGCTTCTTGATCTCATGGGTACCCCGGATATCAAGATCATTACCGGAGTGCGCCGCAGCGGCAAATCTGAACTGATGAAGGCTTATACCAGCAGAATCAAGGAGATTCAGCCGGAAGCCAATATTATTTTTGTAGATTTCTTTGACCTGAAATATGAAGGATTAAAGGAATACCATGCTCTGTATGATTACATTGAAAGTCATTATGCTGCCGGAAAACAGAATTATGTGTTTGTGGATGAAGTGCAGCTGTGTGAGGGATTTGAGCTTGCGATCAACAGCCTGCATACTTCCCGGAAATATGACCTTTATATCACCGGGTCCAATGCCTTCCTCCTGAGTTCCGATCTGACAACACTGTTTACGGGGCGGTATATTGAGATCCATGTGTTCCCGTTCAGCTTTGGGGAATTCTGCCGCTACTATGCGGAGGAACAGGACACGGCAAAGCTCTTTGATGATTATGTGATCAAAGGCGGTCTGGCAGGCTCTTATGAATACCGTACTGAGAGGGCCCGCACAAACTATATCAGAGATATTTACGATACGATCATCAACAGGGACCTGGTCACGAAGTATCATCTGCCGGACACAACGACGCTGGAGCATCTGGCAGAGTTCATGATTGATAACGTATCCAATCTGACTTCGCCCAACAATATCAGCGATACACTGACGGCAAATGTTGTCGTAACCAATCACAAGACTGTCGGAAACTATATCAGATATCTCTGCGATGCATATGTTTTCTATGGCATACGTCGATATGATATCCGCGGAAAGAAATATCTGAAGACTTCTGTGAAATACTATCTGAGTGATACCGATATACGCTTTGCCAGACTTGGCAGGCGGGATCTTGATTACGGACGGATGTATGAAAATATTGTCTGTATTGAATTGATGCGGCGCGGCTTCGAGGTGTACGTTGGAAAGCTGTATCAGAAAGAAGTGGATTTTGTGGCAGTCCGAGGCGATGAAAAGATGTATATCCAGGTCAGCGATGATATCTCACGTCCTGAGACGTTTGAGCGGGAGTATGATCCTTTGCTTAAGATCAAGGATGCGTATCCCAAAATGATCCTGGCCAATACCAGACATGCGACCTATGACTATGAAGGCATAAAGATTCATAATCTGGCAGACTGGCTGCTGAAGCATGAATAAAGGATACGTTTGCGGCATATGCCTGCGTGAACCATGGTGAAGCAGTGTGTCCTGAAGATATTAGGAAGCAGTCTACCTGTAGTGACGGAGACATCGGGCAGGTAATAGAAGAATTATGATAAGCAATGAATCATCTTACAAGTGTGACGAATCTTGAAAATATCTCGTTTCTGTGATATTTTGATATACGCGTGAGGATATCTTTTTTATATATAAGAAAGGCATTTTTCACGGGAAAAGTTTTAAGTATAAAATCTTCTGACTTTTCGATTTCCGGCGTGTCCAATTACCGGAAAAGAAAAAATGTGAAATAAGAAATCCCATAAACACGGGTGTTAGGAGAAATTAAATGAAATTAGGAATCGTAGGACTTCCGAATGTCGGAAAAAGCACACTTTTTAATTCGCTGACAAAAGCAGGCGCGGAGATGGCAAACTATCCGTTCTGCACGATCGATCCGAACGTGGGCGTCGTTCCTGTTCCGGATGAGAGGCTGGATAAGCTGGGTGAATTTTATCATTCAAAGAAGGTAACCCCGGCTGTGGTAGAGTTCGTTGATATTGCCGGCCTGGTCAAGGGTGCGTCCAAAGGTGAGGGCCTTGGTAACCAGTTTCTGGCAAATATCAGGGAAGTGGACGCTATTCTCCATGTAGTAAGGTGCTTTGAGGATGATAACGTCATTCACGTGGACGGCTCGGTAGATCCGCTGCGCGATATTGAAACGATCGATCTGGAGCTGATCTTTGCGGATATGGAGGTGCTGGAGAGGCGAATGGCAAAGACGGCCAAAAGCGCCCGCAATGACAAAAAGTCCGCCAAAGAGTATGAGATGCAGAAGAGACTGAAAACATTGCTAGAGGACGGAAAGGATGCATCCTGCTTTGAGCTTCTGGATGAAGAAGAGGAAGCCTGGTTCAATGAATACAATCTCCTTACAGCCAAGCCGGTTATTTACGCCGCAAACGTAAGCGAAGACGATCTGGCGGATGACGGCGCTTCCAATGAGTACGTGGCGAAGGTGCGCGCTCTGGCTGCGGAGAAGAACAGCGAGGTTTTTGTTATCTGCGCCAGCATCGAGGCCGAGATAGCGGAGCTTGATGATGAGGAGAAAAAGGAATTCCTTGAAGATCTGGGTCTGGAGTCTTCCGGTCTGGACAAGCTGATCCAGGCAAGCTATTCTACGCTTGGACTGATGAGTTTTCTGACCTCCGGAGAGGACGAGACCAGAGCCTGGACGATAAAAAAGAACACAAAGGCTCCTGTAGCTGCCGGAAAGATCCACACGGATATGCAGAGAGGATTTATCAAGGCTGAAGTCGTATATTATCAGGACCTGCTTGACTGCGGCTCCTATGCGGGAGCCCGCGAAAAGGGACTTGTCCGCATGGAGGGTAAGGATTACATCGTTCAGGACGGCGACGTGATCGTATTCCGGTTTAATGTATGACAAAAACCGGATCTTTGTCAGGAATACCTGTGTATTTCTGACAAATAAAAATGACGAAAATGTTACAAAATGTAATAAAAAGACGTTTTTTGCAATCGTGAAAAGTGGTTTGGATCCATGAAAATTTGTGAAAAACGTCTTTTTTTGCCTTAAATTACAATAAAAACACGATAATGTTACGAAAAGGACCGGAGTGATTTTAACGGGTTGACAAAAGTATTGCGAAAGTGTTACAATTCGCATGTAACTTGTAGATGCGGGTAGATTATTAAACGGGAGGTACATCCTTGAGAAAAATGAGAATGATGTCAGCGGGTCTGGCTGTTGCGCTCAGTATTATGCAGGTGGCGCCTGTTTATGCGGATGCGATCAGTGAGCTTAAACAGCAGAAGTCAGCCACAGAATCTCAGCTGTCGCAGGTAAATTCAGCAATCGCTTCGCTGGAATCTCAGAAAGCTGAGATCCTCGGACAGATCGATACAATGGGACAGGAACTGGCTGTTACGATGGCATCCATTAATACATTGACGACACAGATCGACGATAAGCAGGAAGATATTACACAGACTACGAGCGATCTGAATGCCGCGCGCAAACAGGAGAATACTGAATATGAAGCAATGAAAAAAAGAATTCAGTATCTGTATGAGAACGGCGGCGATGTGAGCTGGTCAAACATGCTTTTCGCGCAGGAAGATTTATCCACGCTTCTGAGTAAGGCTGAGAATACGCAGAAGATGTATAAATATGACAGAGAGTGCCTTACTCAGTATGCTGAGACTGTTCAGCAGGTTTCCGAGCTGAAGGAGCAGCAGGAGATAGAAAAAGCTGAGTTTGAGACGATGAAGAACGAGCAGGAAGAGCAGAAAGGCGACCTTGAGGTTCTTATCGACGAGGCGAAAGCCGCATCCGTTGATTATGGAAAACAGATCGCGCAGGCAGAGGCGGTAGCGTCAGAATATCAGGCAGTCATTGCCGAGCAAAATGAGCAGATCGAGATCCTTGTAGAGCAGCAGAGAGCAGCTGAGGAAGCAGCCAGAAAGGCAGCCGAAGAAGAAGCCCGAAAGGAAGCTGAGAGACAGGCGGCAGCCGAAGAAGAGGCAGCACGCCAGGCAGCGATCGAAGAGGCAGAAGCTCAGCAGGCGGCAGCGGCCGAGCAGGATGTGGAAGCAGAAGCTGCTGAACTGGATGAGGAGTCTTACGATGATTCCGAAGATGTTTCATATGATGACAGCTCATCTGATTATGATTCCGATGATACAGATTATGAAGCTTACGATGACGAAGAAGACGATGATTCCTATTATGAAGAAGAGGAAGAAGAGGAGGATTACACACCTTCATCTTCCGGCTCAGCTACAGGACAGGCTATCGTTGATTACGCTACTCAGTTCGTCGGCAATCCGTATGTATGGGGCGGAAACAGCCTTACAAACGGAATCGACTGTTCAGGATTTGTAAATCAGGTTTACGCACACTTTGGATACAGTGTAGCCAGACAGTCCGCAGCACTGAGAAGTGCCGGATACGGCGTTTCCTATTCAGAGGCACAGCCTGGCGATATCATTTGCTATTCAGGCCATGTAGCTATTTATATGGGCAACGGCGCGATCGTTCATGCTGCTGACGAGAGATCAGGAATCAAGATCAGCTACAATGCGGCATACCAGCCGATCCTCGCTGTAAGACGAGTAGTATGAGAATAACAGATATCGGGAATATTTGAATTAATAATCGTTTATTTGGGGAATTATAAAACTTAATAAGGGATTTTCAGAGACCATCGCAGAAATGCGGTGGTCTTTTTTTGTCCCGCGGACTTTGTTATATAAGAAAAGTTTTTGGCAGTTAGGGTTGAATTGGTGGTGAAAATGGGTTAGAATAACCTCATAAGTGGCGAGAAGTGGGGAAACGTGGTGGAAAATGGAGGGGAAGATGCTCCATTCCACATGCAGGTGATTTATCATGTTCATGGGAGAGTACAGTCATACAATCGATGCAAAGGGAAGATTGATTGTTCCGTCCAAGTTCAGAAACGAGCTCGGGGAGATGCCGGTTCTGACAAAGGGGTTGGATGGATGTCTCTCTATGTACCCATATGAGGAATGGGTCGAATTTGAAAAGAAATTACGTGCCCTGCCGCTTACAAGTAAAAATGCAAGAACCTTTGTCCGTTTCTTTGTATCAGGAGCCAGCCAGTGCGAACTGGATAAGCAGGGGAGAATTCTCATAGCGGGACCGCTTAGAGAATATGCGAATCTGGAAAAGGACGTAGTGCTTACGGGAAACCTGAACAGAATTGAAATCTGGAGCAAAGACAGATGGATCGAGAATACCAGCTATGATGATATGGACAGTATTGCTGAGGGGCTTACTGATCTTGGAATCATGTTGTGATCGTTTCAGGGGACGCGCAAAACGATATTATACGGTGAAGTGATCTGGGGAGAACATTTTGCCGAAGGGGAGATCGATAAAGCGTGAAAACGGTCACGGTGCTGTTCCGTGGGAAGAGCGGCATTCCGGTAAAAAAAAGTCATTCCGTGGGAAGAATGGCTTTTACGGGAAAGGGGTTTCCCGGGAAAGATTATCTGAGAAAGAGGTTTCAAATGATGGATTTTCAGCATACATCGGTCATGCTCCATGAGGTGATCGATAATCTGAATATCAAAGAAGACGGAATTTACGTGGATGGAACGCTTGGGGGAGCAGGTCATTCACTGGAGGTCTGCAGAAGGCTTTCTGAGAAGGGGAGACTGATCGGTATAGATCAGGACGCCGAGGCAATCGAGGCCGCACAGGATCGTCTTAAGGAATTTAAGGATCGTGCAGCGATCATGCGCGGAAACTATTGCGACATGGCGGAAATGCTCAGGAAGACAGGGGTTACGGAAGTAAATGGTATCCTGCTGGATCTGGGAGTATCGTCCCATCAGCTGGATGATAAGGACAGAGGCTTCACCTACAGGGAGGAAGCTTTGCTGGACATGCGTATGGACCAGCGACAGTCTCTGAGCGCAGAAACAGTGCTTAATACTTATTCGGAAGAAGAACTGAAAAGGATCATCCGAACTTACGGGGAAGAAAGGTTTGCAGGCAGGATCGCCGCAAATATCGTACGGCGGAGAGAAGCGCATCCGATAGAGACGACCGGTGAACTGGTGGACATCATTAAGTCCTCTGTTCCCGCGAAAAACCGAAAGACAGGAGGACATCCTGCGAAAAGAACATTCCAGGCGATCCGCATTGAAGTGAACAGGGAACTGGAGGTTCTGGAGAATTCTTTGGATGGAATGATCGATATGCTTGCGGAGGGAGGCAGGCTATGTGTTATTACATTTCATTCACTGGAGGATCGGATTGTTAAACAAAATTTCAGAAAGAATGAAAACCCGTGTATTTGTCCGCCGGAGTTTCCGGTATGTGTTTGCGGAAGAAAGTCGAAAGGTTTCGCGGTAAACAGGAAACCGATTCTTCCCACGGAAGAAGAAATGGAGGTCAATCCGAGATCCAAAAGCGCCAAACTGCGTGTTTTTGAGAAGAGAACAGAGAAATAGGAGAAGATCATCCGATCGAAAACATTGCTTTGGAACGAAATAAAGCTGTTGACAGAGGATAAGACCGAGGATATTATGATATGGCAAACAGAAACAGAAGGGTAAATTCAAGATCGGAACGTGCTCATATCAGAAATTCCTACGAAGACGGAAATGCGGTGAGAAGAGCCGCTTACGATCCTGAAGAAAGACAGCCCCGAAGAAAAGAACAAAAATCAGTAAAGAGAAAAAAATCTGAACGAAGATCCGGAAGAAGAAAAAATGCTGGAGCCGGTTTTATTGTGGTGCTTGCGATCGCATTATCACTGACCGTTTTTTCCTGTATTAATTATCTGCAGCTGAAATCCAGACTGACGAAGCAGTCTGCTGAGATCGCGGGCATGGAAAGCGAACTCTCACAGCTGAAGGCGGATAATGATGCGTATTATAATGAAGTGATAGCATCCGTTACGATAGAAGAGATCAAAAGGGCGGCCCTTGGCGATCTGGGACTGCATTATGCTTCCGAATCACAGATCAGATACTACGATATGGATGACGACGGCTACGTACGTCAGTATACGGAAGTGCCGTGATGTCAGACAGGTGAATATATTTGAAGATTAATAGAGATAGCAGGCATCCGATTGCCAGGCGAAGCCGGAAGATCGGTGTCGGTATGAGTAAAAAGCTGGTAGGACTGTTTGCGTTAGTCATACTGGCTTTAGTCTTATTGGCAATCAGGATCACATATATTAATTTTACTGACGGAGAACAGTATTCCAGGATCGTTCTCAGTCAGGCGCAGCAGAGAATGGAAAGCCGTACGATACCATACCGTCGCGGAGATATTCTGGACCGGAACGGTACGATCCTGGCTACCAGTGAGAAGGTCTATAATCTGATCCTTGACTGTCAGGTGGTGAATTATGAGCGGGACAGCGGGGAAGGAACGAAATCAAAGCCCTATTATGAAGCGACAGTCAATGCGCTTCACGATATCTTTGACATCCCAACGGACGATATTCGCGGTGTACTTGATGGAGAAGATACCAAAGACAGAAGATATTACATCCTGAAGGATGGAGTATCTATCTCGGATAAAAAGGCGTTTGAAGAGTATACAGATATTGACAGTGAAGCGAACCAGGAGCTTTCCGGGGAAGCGAAGGAGCAGAGAAGCCGGATCAAAGGCGTCTGGTTCGAGGATGATTATAAGAGAAGTTATCCTCTTGGATCACTTGCGTGCGACACCATCGGATTCACGTATACGGCCAACGAGGCTGAGATGGGCATTGAAGGATATTATTCAGATGTCCTGAACGGCACGGACGGGCGCCAGTACGGATACTATGATACGGAGAATAACGAAGATTCGTATGTGGTCCAGTCGATCGTGGACGCGAAGGACGGGAATAACGTGATCTCTACGATCGATGTCAATATCCAGCAGATCATACGGGAGGCGATCATTTCCTTTAATGAAGAGATCGCCGTGCAGCAGGGCATTGAGGTGTCCGGCAGCGCGCAGACTCCGAAGGGGGCTGAGAACATTGCCGTGATCGTTATGGATCCTAACAACGGAGAGATCCTGGGGATGGATTCTACTGAATGGTATGATCTGAATGAACCCAGAGATATCAGCGCGTACTATTCGGAAACGGAAACCGCAAACATGACGGATACCGAGAAAATGGCCATATGGAATCAGCTTTGGCGGAATTACTGTGTCACGGAGGCCTTTGAGCCGGGATCCACTGTAAAAGCGATAACTGCCGCGGCCGCTCTGGAAACTGGAAGCGTAACAGGCAGCGAGATCTTTAACTGCGATGGATACGAGCAGGTGGCGGACAGATATATCGGATGTGTGGCCGGCCATGGGGATGAGACCCTGGCGGAAGCTATAAAATATTCCTGCAACGACGTTCTGATGCAGGTGGCGGCCAAAATGGGAGGAACGAACCTGATCAAATATCAGGATCTGTTTAAATTCGGAAAAAAGACAGGGATAGATCTGCCCGGCGAAGTATCCGGTATGGTGTTTGACGAAAATACCATGGGAGAAGTTGAGCTGGCTACGTCATCCTTCGGTCAGGGATTTACCTGTACGATGATGCAGGAGGCCGCCGCGGTCTGTGCGATCATAAACGGAGGCACCTATTATACGCCTCATGTGGTCAGCGAGATCACTGACAGTGAGGGAACGGTAATTACAAAGACAGACAGTACGGTGGAGAGAAGAGTCGTCAGCCAGGTGATCAGCGACTATCTGAGAGAAGCCATGGGAATGGTGGTCGAGGACGTTACAGGTACCGGCCACAGTGCGAAAATAGACGGCTACAGCATGGGTGGAAAGACAGGTACGGCTCAGAAGCTTCCCAGAGAGGATGAAAACTATCTGGTTTCGTTCCTGGGATTTGCGCCTCTGGAGAATCCGCAGGTCATGGTCTATGTGGTCGTTGACCAGCCGCACGCAGAAAAGCAGGATACCAGTGCCTACGCCATTACGATCTCCAGAAAGATCATGACTGAACTGCTTCCGTATATGAACATGTTCCCGGATGAAGCTCTCACGGGAAATGAAGAAGGAAATGCAGAAGATACGGCTACGCAGAGTGATCCTGAAGCAGGAACGCCGGATGAGGAGACTGCTTCGGACGGTGTACAGGACAATGAGTCCGGCTCTTCGGGCGGCGGCGAAGATGAAGAGTATGGCGGCGGAGAGGATGTCTCCGATGAGAGCGGCGGGGAGTATGCCGCTGATGAGAGCGGAGAAGAAGATTATGATAACAACTGACCAGCGGATATGAAGTGGGGAGTTTTATCATATAGTATTTATAGTATTTATGGATATAAAAGCAGGTAATTGCGAAGCGCGGATGAATTGAATGCAGAAAAGTTTTTGAGCGGAAGCCTTTTGAAAGGGGCGAACGCTTTCCCGACCGGAAAGCGCTGCGAGATTACCGGAAAAATATGAAAGGAATCCCGTGTTCGGGAAATAACGATGGATCTGACAATCATTTTTTCAATTTTAATTTCATTTGCGGTTACAGCTGTTTCAGGATATTTTGTTCTGCGTGTCATGAGAAAACTGAAAGCCGCGCAGACCGAAAGGGAGGATGGCGTTCAGTCACATCTTAAAAAAGCCGGTACGCCTACGATGGGCGGCATTATGATCATCATAGGCATCATGATAACAAGCCTTATCTATGTGGGAAGATACCCGAAGATCATTCCGGTCCTGATCCTGACGGCGGGTTTCTGTGTGATCGGCTTCCTGGATGATTTTCTCAAGGTGGTACTGAGAAGATCGGACGGACTTATGCCCTGGCAGAAGCTGCTGGGACAGTTTGTAGTGACGGTTCTGTTTTATATTTCGCTCCGCCATGCGGGGATCAGTATGGCGATGATCATTCCGTTTACGGGAGGCGAGGCGGTTGATATCGGTATTATAGCAGTGCCGTTTCTTTTCATAGTAGTCCTGGCAACCGTAAACGGCGTTAATTTCACAGACGGCGTGGACGGGCTGGCAGCAAGTGTTACAGTGGTTGTTTCCATGGCGTTCATCATCATTTCCATGGTAATAAAAGGGGAGGTTGAACCTGCGGCGGGCGCAGTGATAGGAGCGCTTCTCGCATTCCTTCTCTATAATGCGAATCCGGCGAAGATCTTTATGGGAGACACGGGCTCTCTTGCGCTGGGAGGTTTTGTGGCAGGTACGGCTTACGTGCTGCAGATGCCGTTGTATATTCCTGTGATCGGATTCATATATACGATCGAGCTTTTGTCTGTAGTGCTTCAGGTATCCTATTTCAAAAAAACACACGGAAAGCGTCTGTTCAAGATGGCGCCGATCCATCATCATTTCGAAATTTCAGGATGGTCTGAGACCAGGGTAGTGACGATCTTTACGATCATAACCATGCTGACATGTCTTCTGGCGATGATCAATCTCGTATAAAAGATCTGAATCGGAAACGTATTTTTTGAAGAAATAATAATACTGACTGAAACCGGAGGGAAAAAAATGCAGTTTGAGGGGAAAAAGTTCCTTGTATTTGGTGCGGGAAAAAGCGGAATTGGTGCGACAGAGCTTTTGCTTAAGAAGGGCGCCAGACCTATATTATTTGACCAGAACACGGAGCGGGATGCGGAAGAGATCCGCAGCCGTATCAGCGGCGGTCAGAATGTGGAGATCATTATAGGTGAATTGCCCGAGAGCGTTCTGGACGAGATCGAGATCATGGTGATCAGTCCGGGCGTTCCCTGTGACCTTCCTCTGGTCCTTAGGATCAAAGAAAAAAACATAGCGCTCTGGAGTGAGATAGAGCTCGCCTATCAGGTGGGAAAGGGCAAAGTCCTCGCTATCACCGGAACAAACGGAAAGACTACGACTACGGCTCTTCTGGGTGAAATCATGAAAAGCCATTTTCCTGAGGTATATGTGGTCGGCAATATAGGCTTTCCTTATACAGACGCAGCGGCAGAGCAGACCGATGAGGCTGTTACCGTTGCAGAGATCAGCAGCTTTCAGCTGGAGACGATAGAGAGTTTTCATCCTGCGGCAAGCGCGATCACAAACATTACGCCGGATCATCTGAACCGGCATCATACTATGGAGGAGTATATCCGTGTAAAGGAGCTGATCACAGAGAATCAGGATATGGACGACCTCTGCGTCCTGAATTACGAGGATGAGGTCCTTAGAGAATTCGGCGTGTCACTGGAACAAAAAACGAATGTTCTGTTCTTTTCCAGCCGGCGTGTTTTGGACAAGGGAATCTACCTTGACGGGGACCGGATCTGTATGTCTGACGGACAGAATATCCGGCCGCTTATAAAAACAGGGGAGATGAAGCTGCTGGGTCTCCATAACTATGAAAATGTGATGACAGCTGCCGCAATGGCGGATTTTGCCGGAGTACCCATCGAAAAGATCAGAGATACGATAAAGAATTTTTCCGGTGTAGAGCACCGTATCGAATATGTAACGGAAAAGAACGGGGTTCAGTATTACAACGATTCAAAAGGAACTAATCCGGATGCGGCGATCAAGGGCATTCAGGCAATGAACAGACCGACGCTCCTGATCGGCGGAGGTTATGATAAACAATCCACTTATGACGAATGGATCAACAGCTTCGACGGGAAGGTGAAGTATCTCGTGCTGATCGGCCAGACGAAGCAGAAGATTGCGGATTGTGCCGTTTCCTGCGGTTTTCCGGAGGAGAGGATCATCTTCTGTGAGGACCTGAAGGAGGCAGTCGGCGTATGCGCGGGAAAAGCAGTTCCCGGAGATGCAGTCCTGTTATCTCCCGCATGCGCAAGCTGGGGCCAGTTCGACAACTACGAGCAGCGGGGAGATATGTTTAAAGCTTTTGCAAACGAACTGTGATCTCCCGGATCATAAAATATGGCGAAAAGAAAAAGAAGAAGACGGACAAGAAAATACAGAAGAATATTCCTGATGATCGTAACAGTCCTGCTGGCGGTTTTGTTTGGCACAGGTATTTTTGCGGGCATTTTCTATGTGACGGACATAGAGGTCGTCGGCAATACTCTGTTTACGAAAAAGCAGATTACAGAAATGTGCCGGGAAAACACCATGTCGTTTAACTCGCTGCTCATGTCCAGATACAATAAGGTGATCAGACCGGACAGTGATTTTATCGATTACATAGAGGTGGAATACATTGACCGCAATACGATCCGGCTTAATGTGAATGAAAACACGCCGGTTGGATATTTTGACGTTAAAGGCAGCCACTATTACGTGGACAAAAAAGGGTATATTCTCAGCGAGATTGCCGGGGAGGATGACGTGAAGCAGAAATCCTCCGACAATGCGTCCGCGGCGCAGCAGACAGGCGGAGAAGCCGGAAAATCTGAACTGAGCGCACAGCAGTCATCCGAAAGCAATGCCCAGAGAACTGGAAAGGCTTCGACCGCATCAGGCGAGGACACAGAGTCAGCAGGCGCAGCAGAAGGTTCCGAAGCGGCATCAGGCGAGGGCACAGAGTCAGCAGGCGCAGCAGAAGGTTCCGGAGCCGCATCAGGTACGGATACAGAGTCTGCCGGAGTTTCGGATGCTTCCGGGACAGTATCGGGCAAGAGCACTGAATCAGCAGATGCCCCGGGCGTTACGGATGATGCTTCGGATGTCTCCGGAAGCAGCGGAACAGGCAGTGCTGAAAAATCAGAGAATACATCTTCGAAAAGCACCTCCGGAGATGAGGAAAAGAAAAAGACATCGGGAAAGACTTCCGGCGGCAGCGGAAACGATCTCTATGAAGCGGCGATCTCGAATCTTCCCGAGATCAGAGGTATAGATACGGACGGCATCACCCTTAACGCTACGATCACATCCGTGGACGGAAGTGTTTTTCAGACGATACTGACGCTGAATAAACTGCTGGATAAACAGGAAATCCATCCGGAAGTGGTGGATATTGATGAAGACGGCGGAATGACCCTTTATTTCGGAAACATCAGGGTACAGCTGGGAAGGGATTCCATGCTGGAGGAAAAGATCGCCCGGGCGGCTGCTATCCTGCCTCAGCTTTCAGGAATGTCAGGCGTACTTCATCTGGAAAATTTTGATTCAAACACTAAGAATATCGTGTTTGAAAATGATGTGAAAGAGACCGGAGATACATCCTCCGGGAAGGATGGTATCCCGCAGGATAAGAATAAAGACGGGGAAACCTCAGAAGAGCAGGACGGATCTGACAGCAGCGGATCTGACGCGTATTCCCGCGATGAAGAAAGCTACGGCAGCGGCTATGACAGCTACGGCGGCAGCGGTTATGACAGCTACGGCGACAGTGATTACGAAGGCTACGACGGCAGCGGCGAAGGCTATGACGAAGGGCAGGAAAGTAATTACGATGACAGTTACGGCAGCGAAAGCTATGACGAAAGCGGCTATGAGGGGTACTGAAAATCAAACCCCAAAAAGGGGTTGATAATTTTTGCTGAAAATTATATTATATTGATGTGTATGTGCATAGAATGAGTTATTTTGCATAATACCATTAATGATGGAGCTTTCGAAACATGACTGCTTCATGCGCAATGAGGATGCTGCGGGCATCATATGATATGAAATCTATCCTTGATCCGAGTTGATATAGGGGAATATAAGGCGAAGCAGCCACAAAGGAGGAAGAGTTTTGTTAGAAATTATGACAAACGAAGCTGAGGCAGCAGCGAAAATAATCGTGATCGGCGTCGGCGGCGCGGGAAACAATGCAGTTAATCGTATGGTCGACGAGGCCATCGGCGGCGTAGAGCTTGTGGGTATCAATACTGATAAACAGGTTCTGGCACTTTGCAAAGCGCCTACGATTTTAAATATCGGTGAAAAAATTACAAAAGGCCTGGGTGCCGGAGCGAAACCTGAGGTTGGAGAAAAAGCTGCGGAAGAGAGCGCAGATGAGATCAAACAGCTCATGGAAGGCGCGGATATGGTGTTTGTTACCTGCGGCATGGGCGGCGGAACAGGTACAGGAGCTGCTCCTGTCGTTGCGCGTATTGCTAAGGAGATGGGCATCCTGACAGTCGGTGTCGTTACAAAACCTTTCCGATTTGAAGCAAGGACCAGAATGACAAACGCTCTGGCCGGAATCGACAGACTGAAACAGAACGTAGATACACTTATCGTTATTCCCAATGACAAGCTTCTGGAGATCGTAGACCGCAGAACTACGATGCCCGAGGCGCTGAAGAAGGCCGACGAGGTGCTTCAGCAGTCAGTACAGGGAATTACCGATCTGATCAATATGCCTGCACTGATCAACCTTGACTTTGCCGATGTGCAGACAGTTATGAAAGATAAAGGAATCGCCCATATCGGAATCGGTATGGCCAAAGGCGATGACAAGGCACTTGAAGCCGTTCAGGAGGCTGTACAGAGTCCGCTGCTTGAGACAACGATCGAGGGCGCGTCTCATGTAATCATCAATATTTCCGGTGATATCAGCCTGATGGACGCAAGCGACGCTGCAGGCTATGTCCAGAATCTGGCAGGCGCCGACGCAAACATCATCTTTGGTGCCATGTATGACGATTCTGTATCTGATACAGCAAAGATCACAGTCATTGCCACGGGTCTTGATGACGCTACAGCCAGAGAGGCGAATGTAGCAGAGAGCAAGAAAAACGCCGAGGAGAAAAAGAAAGCAGGTCCTGCATCTGCTTATAAGGCACCGCGCCCTATTCCGGCAGCTTCCGCTCCGAGACATCCCAGAAGCACTGTGGAAAAGAGAGATATCCAGATCCCGGATTTTCTGAAGAACAGAAATTAAGCTTGCGTTCTGAACGAATATACAGGCAAATATGATTTAGGAAAGGCATACCTTTGGTATGCCTTTTTTAGAAACAAAGCGAAGAGGTGGTTTTATGCGTGAGTTTCTTCTGGACGGAGAGGAAATGATTGATCATGATATGGTCAGCTTCCTGAAAGGCAAAGGTGAGCGCTTTTTCTTTCCGTGTAAATGGATACGCTATAATGACAGAAAAAAACTGTTCTTTTTTAATGAGGGATTTTATTCTCTGGGGTCTGTCAGGAAAGCTTATACGCTGGATGAGATCTGTGAAGTCATAAAGAGATTTCTTTCTGTAGTGAAAGAACTGGAAAAGTATCCCGAGATCGCAAAGGAAAATGTGATATGGGATCTGGACAGCATCTATGTGGATGAAAAAAAGAATATACGCCTGATATATCTTCCCGTATACAGAGAGAAAGACGGAGATACCGACAATATTTATAAGAAGCGGGTATACGCCCTGATAGAGGGATTGCTCAAGGGAACGGAATCAGCGGGAGAAATGTCCAAAAATTCCGAAAAAGATATCAACGACGGAGAACTGCTTCGGCGAAGGGTGGTATTTCAGGAGGTGAAGTCCTTCGGAAACTGGGACGAGGTTTTGGAAACCATGAACCGCAATATTCTGCAGGATGACAGTATGATCATTCTTCAGACGAAAAATGAGAACGGAGAGGTATTCTCGTATACCATATCCGATGAAGAGGTAATGATCGGAAGCGATCCCGGGAAATGTCAGATACCTGTTGAAAAGCAGGATGATGATAATAAAAAGACAGAAGCGAAGATAGGATGGAACGGCATTAATTTTTATATCTATGATTTCGAAACGGAATCGGGTACTTTTGTCAATAATACGCGCATAGCATCTGAAGTGCAGGTCCCGATCGGACGCGGAAGCAGCCTGAGGATCGGCGGAACAGAGTTTCTGATCATATAATTGACTATGACTTTATATTAAGCAGGGTAATTTCATGAATAGAAAACATAATCTTGTAATCGTGGATAATGATATCGATTATGTCAGACAGCTGGAGGAAGCTCTTGTGCCGAGGCTGGCTGACAGAATTGAAATTCATATTATTACAGAGGAAGAATATCGGGAAGCTTTTTTTCAGGAAGAACAGTATATTGATCTGCTGATGATCGATTATGATAATTATGGGGAATATCTCAAAGAGCATGTGATAAAAAAGACCATCCTCATGCTGCCGGAGATCCGTTTCGGAATGGAGATAGATGATGACGTTCAGGTCATGATGAAATACATTCCCGGAAAGGATGTCTTAAAGACAATTACCAATACCTATGATCAGATGGATTCAAACATTCTGGATATTCATAAGAACCAGAAGACGACGAAGATCATTTCGGTTTATTCTCCGATCGGAGGATGCGGAAAAAGTCTGATCTCGATCGGCCTGAGCAGAAAGCTGCAGAAACTGGATCAGGAGGTCCTGCTGGTGGGCTGCGATAACATGCAGAGCTTCGCTGCTTTTTTTGAGGAGACATCGTATGCGGATGAGTCGCTGGCGGAAAAACTGCTATGTGACGCGGGGGATACGTACTGGGCAATACTGGATAATATCCGGGAACAGGGCTGTTCCTATCTGAAACCATTCCGCAAATACTTAAGAGAACTGGGACTGAATAAGACGATCTGGGCGAATATGCTCTCGCTGATAAAAAAGAAACGGAATTTTGATTATATCGTGCTGGATCTTGGATCTTCCATGGATGAAGATATAAAGGATATTCTGGATATTTCGGATGAGATCCTTATGATAACCGAGCCGAACACGATATCAGCCAGAAAAATGAATAAGCTGCTGCTCAATAATGAGATGCTGCCCAAGACACAGTGTCTGATCATTTCCAATCAGTATCATTATGACGGCCTGCGTTTTTCGCCGGATGCCATATTCGATACACTGGGCATATATTCATACTGGGAAGATGCACTGGAGGATCCCATATTTTATCGTCTGGCTCTGGAATATACGAAAGAACAATAAATGATAGCAATTCTTTTCAGGTCTCGCTCGCGAGACCTGGCACTGGATTCGGGTCAGCTTCAGCAGACATCTTCCAAACCGAATCCCTGCGTAGCTGCCTTCCTTTGTGCGGCGTGGGCACCCACGGGGGGTGTTCCACAGGAAATTGACACAATTTTATGTGGAATAAAAAAAGCACTTACATTTCGTAAGTGCTTTAAATACGTGCGGTAGAGGATTCGAACCCCCGACCTTTTGGTCCGTAGCCAAACGCTCTATCCAGCTGAGCTAACCGCACAATCAACGTTGTTGTTCACAACAATATATATATTACACTAGCGGCAGGCGTTTGTCAACATGTTTTTACCGATTATTCATTTTTTTTATGCTTTTCGATCGTCCTTTTTAAAACCGGCAGCCGTTCTTTACGTAAACAGGATTCAGCTCTTGTTTGCAGAAATTTTTTCTTCAATGATGCTGCTTGTCATTACGCCGATTTTTTTGCGCATTTCCTTTGGTATATCGTCGGGATAGACCGGTTCGCAGAATTCTATCGTAACCGGACAGCTTCTGATCAGAGGGAAATGCTTTTCAAGGATATTGGCAGTTCCCGTAATGGCAACGGGAACGACAGGGCATTTGCTCTTCATAGCCATACGGAAGCTTCCCTCGTGGAATTCCAGAAGCGGAAGCTCCTCAGGGGCCTTGTTTCTGGTACCCTCAGGGAAAATAAAGATGGAATTTCCGTTTTTCAGTTCTTCGGTTCCGGCTTTTATCATTCTCATGCCATCCTTGATATCGTCGCGGTCGAAAAGAATACAGCCGATAAAGGTCATCCATACGCCGAACATGGGAACCTTCCTGAGTGTATGCTTGGCCACAAAACCTGTGAAGTTTTTGGTAAGCGGCAATGCAAGAACTACATCAAACAGGCTTCGGTGATTTCCGACATAAAGTACTGCGGAATCCTGAGGCACCCGGTCCGCGCCGATGACGGTGAGCTTTGTACCTGCAAGTACCTTAAGAACGCGGAGAAACCATCTGATCATGGCGGCCGCCGCCCGTCTCTTCGTCTCAGGCTTTTTCAGACCGATAAGATAAAGGACAAGAACGACAGGAAGCGTCAGTATCAGGTAAATTATAATAGCGGCAACGATTAAAACTAATCTTATCATGACAAAATCATTCCTTTCTGTTATGTTATTAATTATATAAATATTACAGAATATTTTCAATCATATGATGACGTAATACAGGCTGCAGCAAAGTTTGATATAAGTTATAAAAACTTCCCGCTTCATTCTGAAGGGGCTGTTGGGATCATGAAAAAACAACATCGGAAAGGTTTTTCATGATCACAAATATTCAGAAATGACATGTGGGAAGTTTTTAAGTGAAAATGGCAGCCGGAGGGAGAGAATAATGATACTGAAAGCGATGGCAAAGATAAATCTGGGACTGGATGTGATCCGCAGACGGGAGGACGGATATCACGATCTGCGTATGATCATGCAGAGTATTTATCTGTATGATCAGATAGAGATGGAAAAGACGCAGGAACCGGGTATACATTTCTGTACCAACCGGAGCTATCTGCCGACTGACAACAGCAACCTTGCGGTTAAGGCAGCGAAGCTGCTGATGGACGAGTTTCAGATCAGAGAAGGAGTAAAGATAGATCTGGCAAAGAACATTCCGGTGGCGGCGGGACTTGCCGGAGGAAGTACCGATGCGGCGGCAGTGCTGGTGGGGCTTAACCAGATGTTCGATCTGAGAATATCAGAAAAAGAACTGATGAGGAGAGGCGCTTCCATAGGCGCTGATATTCCTTACTGCATCATGCGGGGAACGGCGCTTGCGGAAGGGATCGGCGATAAGCTGACCAGACTTGACGCAATGCCGATGTGTCATATTCTCATTGCAAGACCGGGCGTAAGCGTTTCTACCAGATTCGTATACTCCAATCTGCATCTGGAGGAGGTGGATCATCATCCTGATATTGACGGGATGATAGAGGCGATCGGCCGGGGGTCTCTTTCGGGGATTACTGACAGGTTGGAAAATGTTCTTGAGAGTGTTACAATAAACAAGTATCCCATCATCCGGCAGTTAAAGGAAAAAATGATCAGCTGCGGCGCGATGGGAGCATTGATGAGCGGAAGCGGGCCGACGGTATTCGGCATCTTCAAAGATAAGCAGGAGGCTGCGTTTGCCGCGGATCAGATCAGAAAAGAAAAACTGGCGAGAAATGTTTTTGTGACTCGTCCGTTCCAGATAAACAGGAAATGAATGTAAAGCTGTCATGGCGGAAACGGATCGCCGGGCCAGAAAGCATAGATGATCAGCAGAGGTGAAACTTATGAAGGAAGAGTATATTCAGATCATGGAAGAGTATCAGGACATGCCTTTAAGAGACGTTGTTTTTCATACTCTGCGTAAATCCATACTGAGAGGGCATCTGAAACCTGATGAACGTCTGATGGAGATCAAGCTGTCGGAAGAACTTGGAGTCAGCAGGACGCCGATCAGGGAGGCTATCAGGATGCTGCAGCTGGAAGGACTGGTAGTGAATGTTCCCAGGAAAGGAACGACTGTTGCGAAGATCACAGAAAAGGATCTGAAAGAGGTTCTGGAGCTGAGGGAAGGACTGGAGAATTTTGCGGTGGGTCTGGCGGCGGAACGGATCACTGAAGATCAGATCAAGGTTCTTTACGAGAATGCGAAAGTTTTTGAGGAGCAGGTGAGGAACAATAAAACAGATGACGCTGAGTATATTCTGGAACTTGCAAAAACAGACGAGAAATTTCATGCTCTGATCTGTGAGGCAACAGGCAACAGCAGGCTTGTGCAGATGATGAATAATATCAGCGATCAGATATACAGATATCGTGTGGAATATCTCAGGGACGGGGAGAGCAGAAAAAAACTGAGCGAGGAGCATATTGAATTATGCGAATCCCTGAAGAATAAAAACGCGGACAGGGCTGTAGAGCTTATGAGCCGTCATATAGAAAAACAGAAGGAGCATATCCTCAGCAGCGTTGTGGGAAAGATAGACTAAATTCAGGTCTCGCAGAGAGTTTATCTCAGCGGGGGTCTTCCCGCACTGAGATAAAAGAGACGGCCATAGGATTGATTTTCATATAAAAAGTTGTATTATATAAATGTATGATTTTGCAAAAATACACAGGGAGTATATTAATCTTTAAATGAGGGGTGTCACCATTGTCGTCAGCAGGGAAACTTGGAAACAACGGTAAACAGCAGAAAAACAGGGATCTTTATGTGCAGAGGCTGTCGATCTTTCTCGGGATTGCGGCAATACTGGGGATCGTGGTGCTGTGCGTATTGGTAAATATAAAGAACAAATACAATCTTGTGATCGAACTGAAAGGAAAGGATACGGTCACTGTAGAATATCAGGGAAACTATGAAGAGCAGGGAGCCGAGGCCAGGTATACAGGTACGATACTTCCTTTCAGAGATGCCAGAATAGATGACGTCCAGGTGGAAGGAACAGTGGATACTTCTGTGCTGGGCACATATACCCTGACCTACACGGCAGAGCATGATGGTCTGACTGCGTCAAAGCAGCGTCAGGTCGTTGTGCAGGATACAACGCCTCCGGTGATCGATCTGGTTTCAGACCCGGAAAGCTATACGACAGTCGGTCAGGAGTATTCAGAGGAGGGATACACTGCCACTGACGCATATGACGGAGATCTCACAGGAAGCGTTATCCGCGAGGAACGTGACGGAAAAGTATATTATACAGTTACTGATTCCTCGGGAAATGTAGGAAAGGCCGAGCGGGAGATCGTATATGACGATCGTACCGGACCGGAGATCGAACTTTCGGGCGGCAGCAGCATGACCATCGCTCTTGGAACAGAGTTTACGGATGAATTTACCGCCACGGATGATGTGGACGGAGATATCACATCAACCGTTCAGGTGTCCGGAGACGAGGTGGATACGAGTAAGAAAGGTACTTATACCAGAACATATACCGTAACAGACGCTCACGGCAATACCACCACAGAGGAAAGAACCATAAAAGTGGTAAAGCCGGATGAGATCACGGAGAATGTTATTTATCTTACCTTTGACGACGGACCGGGACCATACACGGAACAGCTTCTTAGTATTCTTGACAAGTATAATGTGAAGGTTACGTTTTTTGTCACAAATCAGTTCGGAAACAGCGATTATATGAATATCATCGGAAAAGAGGCCAAGGCAGGCCACGCAGTTGCGATTCATTCTTATACCCATGATTACGCGACTATTTATACTTCCCCGGAAGCGTACTGGGCAGATTTTGACAGGATGAACGATGTGATCGAGGAACAGACAGGAAGCAGAACAAACCTCTTCCGTTTCCCGGGAGGCAGCTCAAATACGATCAGCGCTAAATACAGAGACGGTATCATGTCGGAGCTGAGCGCCGAAGCGGGACAGAAGGGTTACATATACTTTGACTGGAATGTATCCAGCGGAGACGCCGGAGAAACGACTGACAGCGAAACGGTCTATCAGAATATCATTAACGGATGTGCATCCAATGACCAGTCCGTAGTCCTGTGCCATGATATCAAGGAATATACGGTAAACGCTATCGAAAACGTGATCAAATGGGGACAGGCTAACGGATATACATTCCTTCCGCTCAGCGAAGGAAGTCCGACTGCACATCAGGGAATAAACAATTAAGGGTGAATGACAGATATGAAGACTGCGATCATTACGGACAGCAACAGCGGAATCTCTCCTGAGAAGGGAAAAAAGCTGGGTGTTTTTGTGGTTCCGATGCCGATCATTATTGATGATGCAACTTATTTTGAAAATGTAGATATTACCCGCGGGGAATTTTTTGAGGCACAGGCTTCGGGAAAAAATGTTTCATCTTCACAGCCTTCCCCGGGGGATGTGACACAAATATGGGATGAAGTTTTGAATTCGGGTTTTGATGAGATCCTTTATATTCCGATGTCTTCTAAACTGAGCGGATCCTGCAATACCGCCGTCATGCTGGCAGAGGACTATGACGGAAAGGTTCAGGTGGCAGATATCAGAAGGGTATCGGCGAACATGCGTGACGCTGTGGTAAAGGCGAAAAAAATGTCTGACCGGGGCGTTCGGGCGTCGGAGATCAGGGAAAAGCTGGAAAGCGAAACAATGGATACGATCGTGTATGTAATGGTCGATACGTTCGAATATCTGAAGAAAGGCGGACGTATCTCACCGGCAAAAGCGGCGGTCGGTTCTATCCTGAATATCAAGCCTGTACTGTCGATATATGACGGCGGGCTTGACGTGTGGAAAAAATGCCGGGGATTAAAAAAAGCAAAGGCAAGTATGATCAGCGGAATCCGCGATTTTATAAGTGAAAAATATCCGGACATACCGGAAAGCAGGCTGTCTATCGGTACTGCGGGCTCTCTTACGGATGAAAGAGAAGCAAAAGAGTGGTATAAGGCGGTCAAAAACGAGTTTCCGCAGGCGCATACGTTCTATAATGATCTTTCGATGAGCCTCTGCTGTCATATCGGACCGAACGCGATGGGTATTTCGGTTTGCTGCATGGAATAAAATAATAGCACGGGAGATTTTAAGGTGGGCCGTAAAATTACCAGCTTTCTGAAGGATGCTATAAATAAAGAAAAGAATAAGCATAGAAAAAAGATGAGGAAGCAGGTCTCGAAAAAACTTGGAAGACTCCTGGGAAATCAGATTCTCAGGCGTCTTTGATGAGGATCATGTATGAAAACTTTACTGGTTTACTATTCGCTGGAAGGCAATACAGACTGGGTTGCCCGAAAAATCGCGGAAGAAATTGATACAGACATCTTAAGACTTATTCCGAAGAAGAAAAGACCCATGATCGGACCTCTGAAGTTTATTATAGGAGGGAAGAGCGTGATATTCCGGGAGAAACCAAAGCTCGAAGAATATGACATATCGGTTGAGGATTATGACTGTGTGATCCTCGCCACGCCCGTCTGGGCTTCCGGTTTTGCGCCGGCTCTTAGGACATTTCTGGCGGAGAATGATCTGTCGCAGAAAAGAGTTGCGATCGTGGCGTGCAGCGGCAGCGGCAACGCGAAAAAGTGCATGCTAAAGCTGAGAAAGGCAGCGGGTAATCCCCGGGTCAGCGCTACGTTAAGTCTCGTAAATCCGCGGAAAAAGCAAAGCATGGAGAATGAAGAAAAAATACTTGACTTCTGCGGGAAGATCGGACTTTTGAAGATGAAGGCAAGGGACCAGAAGGATGGGATGGCGTAATTAAAAGAAAAAATGACATTATTTATCAGCCGGATAAGATGGCGTTAATTAATGCTTGACAATATATTTTCAAAATGATAGTATATTGTCTGTTGAAAAGGAAGAAGAGTGTCCGCTCTCACCTTAGCGCTATAAGGCGTCTCGGGTCAATAATGGCAGAGATCATCTGTATGTGTATGTTTTATATCAGCTATACAGAGTGATCGGGAAGCATATCAGGAAGATATCCTGCATGAGCCTGTTATATCATGGCTGCGGGGTATGGTTTTCTGTGTGTTGCTGTTGAGTAAGAGTTTATGCGGATAGTCTGACTATCCGCTTTTTATTTGCGCAGAGCGTTCGAAGCAGGATGATTGATCTGAGAGCGGCGGATGTAAGCGTGATAAAAATGAGATCATACGTGGGAAGGACGTTAGTAGATCATAGCAATCAATATGGAGGTATACGGAGATTAGTAACGATATGATGATTAACGAGCAGATCCGCGACAGAGAAGTGCGGCTGGTCGGAGAAAATGGAGAACAGCTGGGAATTATGTCCGCAAGGGATGCTTACCTGAAAGCTCAGGAGGCAGGTCTTGATCTGGTAAAAATTGCCCCGAGGGCAAAACCGCCTGTATGCAAAATTATCGATTATGGTAAGTTTAAATACGAGCAGTCCAGAAAAGAGAAAGAGGCTCGTAAGAAACAGAAGATCGTTGACATCAAGGAAGTACGTATGTCACCGAATATTGATAAGAACGACCTGAACACAAAGGCGGGTGCGGCGAGAAAGTTCCTTTCCAAAGGAGACAAGGTTAAAGTTACGCTTCGTTTCCGGGGAAGAGAGATGGCACATATGGCCAGCAGCCGTGTGATACTGGATGATTTTGCCGAGAAGCTTTCTGATATCGCAGTGATAGAGAAAGCGCCGAAAATCGAAGGCAGAAGCATTACGATGGTATTAGCCGAAAAACGGAATAAATAACAAGGAGGACTAGTCATGCCAAAGGTAAAGACAAAAAGAGCAGCAGCAAAGCGTTTTAAAATTACAGGTACAGGAAAGTTAGTAAGACATAAAGCTTACAAGAGCCATATCTTGACCAAAAAGACAACTAAGAGAAAAAGAAATCTTAGAAAAGCAATCGTTACAGATAAGACAAACGCAAGAGTAATGAGAAAGATCATGCCATATTTGTAATTTGGCAGCTTTAGGAGGATTAAGTAATGGCAAGAATTAAAGGCGGATTAAACGCAAAGAAGAAACACAACAGAGTATTAAAAGAAGCTAAAGGATACAGAGGAGCCAGAAGTAAACAGTACAGATATGCAAAGCAGGCTGTTATGCGTGCACAGGCTACTGCTTACGCCGGACGTAAACAGAAAAAACGTCAGTTCCGTCAGCTGTGGATCACACGTATCAACGCAGCAGCAAGACTGAATGGTCTTTCCTACAGCGTTTTCATGGATGGACTTAAAAAAGCAGGTATCGAGCTTGATCGTAAAGTACTGGCTGATATGGCAGTAAACGACAAAGAGGCTTTCGCTTCTCTCACAGAGATGGTAAAAGGCCAGCAGGCATAAACAGATACTGATTGAATATAAAAAAAGAGCTGTCTGATGTATCGCTCCCGAAAAGAAATGCAGTTCGGGGCGCTTCATAAGGACAGCTCTTTTTTATGCCATAGAGAATTGCAATCATTTCCTTTGGAACGAACTCTCCGGGGAATCAGTGTTTCCAGATTTTTATGACATTTTCCATCTTTGCGCTCATTCCGCAAAGAAGGGCGTCTGCCAGAACGATAGCGGTCATGGTCTCTGCAACGACGACTGCCCTTGGCACGATCACTGGATCATGGCGTCCATGGATAGAGATTTCTTTTTCGGAGCCGAAACGATCTACGGTCTGCTGAGACCGGCTGATCGATGGAGTTGGCTTGACGGCCGCCCTGATCAGAATATCGGTTCCGTCGCTGATACCGCCGAGTATGCCTCCGGCATGATTTGTCAGCTTCGTTATTTTTCCGTCATCGCCGATAATGAAAGAATCGTTGTTTTCGGATCCGCGGGATCTGGCTGCAGCGAATCCGTCGCCTATCTCCACACCTTTGACGGCACCAATGGACATCAGTGCTTTTGCCAGATTTGCGTCAAGCTTTTCAAATACCGGATCTCCTGCGCCGGCAGGCATGTGGTGGACCACGCATTCAATAACGCCGCCGCTGGAATCCTGTCCTTCCATGCATTTTGCCAGATACGCAGATGCTTTTTCCGCGGCTTCGGCATCAGGCATGTAAAGGGGATTTTTATTCAGTACGGAAGGATCGAAGCGGGAGATCTCCACAGGTCCGATGGATCTTGTATATGCCTGGACGGTAATACCAAGAGCCTCCAGGAGACGTATGGCAACGGCTCCCCCGGCCACACGGGCTATTGTCTCTCTTCCGGAAGAACGCCCTCCGCCACGGTAATCCCGGAAACCATATTTGACGTCAAATCCAAAGTCAGCATGTCCCGGGCGGTATGTATCCGAGATCCTGCTGTAATCCCGGGAGCGCTGATCCTGATTATAAACAGCCAGAGATATGGGCGTCCCGGTAGTCATTCCGTTAAACACGCCGGATAAAATGGAGACCTTGTCTGATTCTGCTCTTGCGGTGGTGAAACGGCTCTGTCCCGGTTTCCTTCGATCCAGATATTTCTGTATATCCTCTTCACATAAAGATAGTCCTGCGGGACATCCGTCTATCACGACGCCGACTCCCTTTCCATGAGATTCTCCCCAGGTTGTAATGCGAAAAATAGTTCCAAACGATGATCCTGCCATGATGTCTCCTTATATATTTAATACTCTGACTGATTCCCTGCTCCGGCCGCAGAAATGGAAATCATCAGGTATCCTTCTGCAGCGCGGCCGGTAATGATAATAAAAAGGCTTTCCGCCGCAAGCTTTCCGTGGTTTCGATTAGTTTATCATATGCAGAAGCATCTTGCAAAACATAACCCGCTGCTTAAAACAAAACCAGCCGCTTAAAACAAAATCCGCTGCTTAAAGCATAACCAGCCGCTTAAGAATGAGAGGTCTTCTCATACTGAGGTATAGCGTTTAGCGCTCATGAGCCGGATTAATAGCGTGTGTAAGCCGGATAGAAATGTTTTGACAAAATATATACGGGAATATTATAATGTAGTGCATATGTTTAGAACTGTAAAAAAGGAGAAAATCTATGGGATTTCTAAACAAAATGGAACGTAAATTCGGCAAATATGCCGTTCCGAATCTGACCCGGTACATTATTCTAACCTATGTGATCGGTTACGCAATGATGATCTTTATGAGGGCAAATGTGAATCTTAATCTGATAGGCATGCTTTCGTTAAATCCGTATGCGATACTTCATGGTCAGGTATGGCGCCTGGTAACATGGATCATTATGCCTCCAAGCTATTCACTGGATATTTTTACGATCATCATGCTGTTCGTTTATTACCAGCTGGGCAGCGTTCTGGAGAACACGTGGGGAGATTTCCTCTATAACGTATATATTTTACTGGGGCTGATCACTACGATCATTGGAGCCTTCATCATATACTTTATTTATGGAAGCGAGCTTTTTCTGGCGGCGGATGCTTCAGGGTACGCGATAATTTCCACATATTATATCAGTATGTCCATTTTCCTTGGATTTGCGATGACGTTTCCTGAGCAGCAGATGCTGTTCATGTTTATTATTCCGCTGAAGATCAAATATCTGGCGTATGCGGATATCGTTCTGCTGATCTATGAGATCGTTACAAGCAGACTGCCTCTTTTGACAGGTATTGTCATAGGTTCATCGCTGGCGGCTACGGTGATCTTTTATTTCCTGTTTAAGGGATATTCCGGAAGAGGAAACCGGAAGCAGCGTAAGCGAAGAGCAGAATTCAGGAAAGCTGCAGGCATGGGAAGCGGAAACTTATTCAACAGGTCAAATGACAGGGGACAGCAGACCAGAGGGGCAGGCCCGCGGCAGATCATGAAGCACAAATGTGCAGTGTGCGGACAGACAGAGAGTAATCCTGCTCTTGAATTCCGTTTCTGTTCAAAGTGCAACGGCAATTACGAGTATTGTCAGGAACACCTGTTTACTCATAAGCATGTGCAGTAAGCACATGCTTGCTTTAATGAGTTAATGCGTCAACGACTGAAAAACATAATTCGAAAGGTAATATACAATGAAAAAGACTCCATTTGTAACAAAAGAGAAACTTGAAGAGATCATCCGTCAGTATCCCACCCCTTTTCATCTTTATGACGAGAAAGGGATCCGTGAGAATGCGGCAAGGGTAAAAGAGGCGTTCTCCTGGAATCCGGGATTTATAGAATATTTTGCAGTGAAGGCTACGCCTACGCCTGCCCTGATCAGAATCCTGAAGGAGTACGGATGCGGAACAGACTGCTCCTCAATGACAGAGCTGATGCTTTCGGAGGCAATGGGCTTTTCCGGCGATAAGATCATGTTTTCTTCAAATGTTACACCGGCAGAGGAATATGTGAAAGCAAATGAACTTGGCGCTGTCATCAACCTCGATGATATCACTCATATTGACTTTTTGGAGGAGACTCTCGGGTTTATTCCAAAAAAGATCAGCTGCCGTTTTAACCCGGGCGGGATGTTCCAGCTCAGCAACGGAATCATGGACAATCCGGGCGACGCGAAATACGGAATGACGGAAGAGCAGATCTTTGAGGCTTTCAGGACGCTTAAGGCCAAAGGAGCCGAGGAGTTCGGCATCCATGCTTTTCTGGCGAGCAATACGGTTACGAATGAGTATTATCCGAAACTGGCAGGAGTTCTTTTTGAACTGGCGGTACGTCTTCAGAAAGAAACAGGGGCACATATTACTTTTATCAATCTTTCCGGCGGCGTCGGCATCCCTTACAGACCGGAACAGGAAGGAAACGATATTCTCGCAATCGGTGAGGGCGTCAGAAAAGTCTATGAAGAAATACTTGTCCCGGCGGGAATGGGTGATGTGAGACTCTGTACTGAGATGGGCCGGTACATGATGGGACCATACGGATGCCTGGTGACGACTGCCATGCATGAAAAACATATTTATAAAGAATATATAGGTGTGGATGCGTGCGCTGCAAATCTGATGCGCCCTGCCATGTACGGAGCATATCATCATATTACGGTCATGGGCAAAGAAAATGAGCCCTGCGATCATATGTATGACGTGACAGGTTCACTTTGCGAGAACAATGACAAGTTCGCGATCGACCGTATGCTTCCGAAGATCGATAAGGGAGATCTTCTTGTGATCCATGATACCGGAGCACATGGTTTCTCTATGGGCTACAACTATAACGGAAGACTCTGGTCAGCTGAGATCCTTCTGAAGGAGGATGGAAGCTTCGAACTGATCCGCCGTGCCGAGACGCCAAAGGATTACTTTGCGACGCTGGATATTACGCCCGAATATAAAAAGATGTTTGAATGATGAACAGTAAAGTGCCGGCATATACTGATGAGAAGTATGTGCCGGCCTTTTCCGGCGGAGGAGGAGTGTCTTTCGTTTGTTTTTCGTATTCAAGTCTCGCGGGCGGGACTTGAAAAGATAGTAAAAGGAGAGAAATATGAAGAAGAGAAAGATATGGATAATAACAGCATGTCTTTGTGCCCTGGCAGCTGCTGCGGGATGTGGCAGCGATACAGGATCCGGGACGGCCATGACCGCGCAGGAGTTTAAGACTTTGATCGAAAACTCAGGAAGAGACATTGAGGACGCATATAAAAAGGCGATGGGTAATGATCAACTGCAGGTCACTTTTGATGTAAATGAAATAAAAAGCGGGGACGGATATCAGGAAGCAAAGTTTTTTGTCTTCAGCAAAGAAGGCGACGGCAGTACAGTATCCGGAGAATCGGTTATTCCTGAAGATGAAAATGTAAATGACGAAGAGAATATGGAGGCCGCAAAAGCCGGGGAGATTATTTCTTCCTATAGCAGTATCGAGGATTTCCTGAATTCTTCGGATAATGGAGAAAACGAAAGTGGAGGAGCTTCCGGCGACGATACCGGCGAGGAACTGGTGATGATCGGGTTCCTGCAGGAATATGATGACCGTGATGCGGCAGAAAAGGTTTATAATGATAAATGCTTTTCGGATGTGATCAATGAAGGTAAAGATTTTGAGATCACAGAGGATGCGGACAGCGGCTCTGTATATGGAAGAGATGGGAATACCACATTTGAGATACTCTGTTATCAGCCGGACTGCGAAGATGTTGTGGCTGAGATAATGAATAAGATGGGGTATGAACAAAGTCAGTCCGGAGGGTTTCGTTTCACAGGAAATTGACGAAATTTCCTGTGAAAAAAAAAGAAGCCTTAAAAGGCTTCGGATAAAAAGATATTCAATATGCCGGCGGTGGGACTCGAACCCACACGCCCTTGCGGACAACAGATTTTGAGTCTGTCTCGTCTACCAATTCCAACACGCCGGCAGTTGCTTTTTGACAGCACATAAATACTAACATATCTGTATTTTGAAATCAAGAAAAAAATCGATCTGGTCCCGGTATGCGGATATAATAAGGGAGAGGATCGTGCATGTCAGGACATACTGTAAAGGAAAGGATCTGTATGAAAGCTGTATTTGAAATGGAAATGCCGAAGGATTGCTGGAGCTGCAGGCTTGCCGGAAGACTTTGTATGGTATCTATGTGTGTGTGCAGAACAAACAAGGGGAACGATACAAAGCCGGACTATTGTCTGCTGAAACGTCTGGGAAACGGGAAGGCAGAGTTTGAGATAGACGAAGCGCAGCTCCGGGCAGGAGAACTGACTGAACATCTGGAAAAAATGGGTGCCATAAGGATAAAATGATCGGAGTATATCTTTTTTGTGATAATCAACAACCTCATAATGTTTTAATGGAAAGATGCGCTGAGAACTGGTTCGGGAGAAAAAGGGTCTGGAAGGTGGAAAAAACGCCTTCCGGTAAGCCTTTTTTTTCCGCAAACGCCGGAGAAGGGGTTTCTTTTTCGGACAGCGGGAAGCAGGAGGCTGTAGCGCTCGCGGATCACTGTATCGGGATGGACCTTCAGAAGGTTTTTGATGAGAAAGCGTTTGGAAGGGCAGAGAGCGGAAAAGATCCTCTCCATGGAGAAGCACGGAGAAAGCTCCGGCTGGCGGAGCGGTTTTTTCATCCGCGGGAGGTGGAGTTTGTAAAGCTGGGATGTAAAGATGCGGAGATATTGAGGCGTTTTATGCTTGTCTGGACATGCAAGGAAAGCTTTGTCAAATATACCGGAGAGGGTATAGATGCCGGATTTTCGGAGTTTTCTGTAATACCGGAGAACCTTTTTCCCAAAGAACGGTTTCAAAGGATGTTCGGATCCGGCGGAAGAACAGACAACGCTGAGACGGATGAATATCCTGTTTCGGAAAATGAAATGCTTGTCTGGGAGTGCGGGGACGTCTGGTATCATGTAAGGACTGTCAGAGATATCTGTGCCGCCGGTGAGAATATCTGTACCGGAGATGCGGGAGCTGAGGCAGTTCCTTTTTGGGAAGATGATCTAAATATGCAAGAACTGCGCAAGGAGTATCTTCTCTGCGTTTGTTCCGGAAGGCGGGATAAAATAGTACTGCGGAGGATAGACGCAATCGTGACAGATCTGGACGGGACAGTCATTCATAACGGCGCGCCCGTCAGTGAAAAGAATAAGGAGGCCCTCACGGCCGCGATTAAAGCAGGGATAGAGGTGGTCATCGCAACAGGCCGGCCTTTTGCGGCGCTGGAAAGATCAGTCGTTTCCGTCCCGGGGATCCGGTACGCGATTACTTCCAACGGAACGGCAATATATGACCTGCGTTCGGGAGAGATGCTCCATGAAATCAGTCTGACGGAAGAGATGACGAATGATATTTTGAAAACGTCGGAGAGATTTTGGAACAATGGAGGCGTAGGATGTGAGGTGTTTATGGATGGAGTTCCTTACGCCTGCCGGGAATACTGGGATGATCCGGCTTTATTTGGAGCGAAAGCATCGGTGCGGTCGTATGTGCAGAACAGCCGGACGGCAGTCACAGATATCAGAAGGTTTATAATGAAGTATTCCGGGCGGCTGACGGGAATCGATTTTGTCATAGGGGATCCGGCATTGAGAAGAAAAATGATCCGGGCTTTCAAAGAAATGGATTCAGAGGTATATATCACATCTTCCGTGAAGAATCGGATAGAACTGTCCCATCCTTCTGCCGGTAAGCACACAGGGATGGAATTCCTGGCAGAAAAACTGGAGATAGACTGCTCCAGGATCATGGCTTTGGGAGACGCCGAGAACGATATGGATATGCTGCGGACGAGCGGGATAGGCGTAGCGATGGCAAACGGAGACGAAAAATGCCTCCGGATCGCAGATGTTATTGCGCCATCCGCAGATAAGGACGGCGTTGCATGGGCCATACATACCGTTCTGGGGATCTGAAGTTTTTGATCTCAGTGTGAGAAGTCCCGCTTCTTAATCGGCGGGTTATGACAAGCAGTAATAATATGACGAGGTGATAAAGGTGCAGACACCTGATGAAAAGTTTATGAGGGAGGCGATCCGACAGGCACGGAAGGCAGAGAAGCTCATGGAGGTGCCTATCGGATGCGTTATAGTACATGACGGACAGATCATTGCCCGGGGATATAATAGAAGAAATACGGATAAAAACACTCTTTCTCATGCGGAACTGAACGCCATAAAGAAAGCCGGCAGAAAAATGGGGGACTGGAGACTGGAAGGGTGCACGATGTATGTGACGCTTGAGCCGTGCCAGATGTGTGCCGGCGCTCTGGTTCAGTCCCGCATTGACGAGGTGGTGATAGGATGCATGAACGCAAAAGCGGGGTGCGCCGGATCAGTCATTAATCTGCTGCAGATGGACGGTTTTAACCATCAGGTCAGGATACGTCGGGGAATACTGGAGGAAGAATGCAGTACGATGCTGAGTGATTTTTTCAGAAAACTCAGAGAGATCAAAAAACAAAAGAAGCTGATGAAAAGTTATTCTGAGGAAGAGCCCGGCGCGGACAGCTAAAACAGAACCTGGGTTTTCAGGGAGAAGAGAGAAGGCTTGGGCAATTATAAAAATCCGATAAAGAAAAGAAAAACTTCTTGAAAAAGATGTTGACAAACAAGAAATCGCGTGATAAGCTATTAAAGCTGTCGCGGATGACAGATAGCGGCGGCGGATCGTAAAAGATCAGGAAGAACATTGACAACTGAACAGTAAAACACATCCTCGAAAATTCAAAATATTGAGTTTTGACTGTTTTCACAAAACAGTATATTTTGAACGATCGAAAAGATCCTTTAAAAACAGTAAAAAAGGAATGGATTAGCCAGAAAAGGTTGATCCTGACCGGTTAAACACTATATA
>DFHP01000129.1 GCA_002371335.1 Eubacterium sp. UBA3720 | reverse complement strand
GTGGAATTCTGATTGTCAGGGGGATTGTCAGGGGGACGGTTCTCTGTCTCCTTTTTTCGTACACACGAGGAGACAGGAGGAGACAGAGAACCGTCCCCTGTCTCCTTAGGATACTCTTACATGGCCTTGTCTTCCGTCTGATCTCCGCTTAGCTGTTGCAAATAAATGGATAATATGATACTATCACCCAGACATAAACATCTATTTGCACAATACATTTGACGGAGTATCTACTATGAGCGGCTTAACAAAACTGAATCCCCAACAAGCAGGTATAGGCAGGACGAGGCAGAATTTCTTTTGTATCACTCAGGTGATCATTCTTGCCTCTGTCCTGTTTTTTGGAGCAGTTATTTTCACGTATGCAGACATTTCCAACACGGTCGATAATGCCAATATTCTGCTGTACGCAGTCAGGCACGGCAGAATCCTGAACTTTTATGAGCTGAGCGTGGAACGGTCTGTCACCAATTTTGCCGCCAATTACAGTTTTCTCATTTACATATTTTTCGCTGTATGGCAGGCTCCGGCTCTGCTGGCCGCCCATCACCTGGGAAAGGACTATCTTACCTGTCCATGGACAATGCTGTGGTCAAAGCTTCTCATCATTTTCTTTTCCGCCGCAACGGCATATCTAATCTACAGAATCGTCTATCTCTGTACGCAGGACAGACAGAGAAGCGCATTAAGCGTTTTTTTGTATTACAGCAGTATGATGGTGTTTTTGCCTGTTTTCATCTGTGCACAGATTGACGCCATCTCTATGACTTTCATGCTGGGTGGTCTCTACTGCTTTCTGCAGGACAAAATGAAAGGCTTCTGGCTCTGCTTCCTGATTGGCGCACCATGTAAGATGTTTGCCCTTTTGATGGCACTGCCTCTGGTACTTGTAAAGGAAAAAAATCTGATTCGTGCTTCCCTCATGTGGTTTTCCATGTCCGGGCTTATCATATTTGAAAAAATCCTGTTCCGGGGAAGTCCTGTCTATCATTATGCCCTCCAGGCACAGAGCAGGGATGCCATCACCGAGATGCTGGGCGCAAATATTGAGCTTGGCAGGCCGATCACTGTTTTTATAGTGCTCTATATGGCACTGATCCTGTATGCATATCTTCGTGAAGATAGAGATTTGGGTACAACCCTCTATATGTGCCTCTTTTTATGGGGAACATTTGTCTCTTTTTCCTCCATCAATTATTACTGGATCTTTCTTCCGGCTCCCTTTATAGCCATGTGCATATGCACAAATGACAGATTTATCCGGGCTTCCGTCCTGGTCGATCTGATCGGCTCGTTCTGCTATGCTCTGTATCACGCTTCCGGTAAGGGACTCATTTTTACATATGAAAAAATGGTAACACTCCTGTTTTTACCTGCAACAGGCATCATTCCGCCGGAAAATCAAATGAAATATGCAAATCTGAGCAAGTTCTTTCTCCGGACAGGACTATCCCGCTATCGGATGCTTTATTCATCGGTCTATGTTGCGGCAGTCCTTGCTCTTCTTGTCCTCACATGCCCGAGATGGAAAAAGGGAGAAAAAAAAGGGAAAGCGGAAAAATGGATTCTGGCCCTTCGACCAATCGCCCTGGGTCTTTTCTCTGCTCTGATCGTCTATGCATATACCGCCAAGTCCAATGTACCGGCGTATGATACCCGGGAAAGCGAAAGTGCATCCGGAACAGTCAATTTAATTTCTGCAGAAGAAGAGAATATTGTCACGCAGGATCTGATCTTTGACGATGACCGAAAACTGGATGAGTTAGTCTTGAAATTTCATAATACAGATGCCCGTCGCTCGAATATGGCATTGCTGTATGTCGAGATCCGGGAAAAAGATACAGGAAATGAAATATTCGATACCGCCATTGGATGCAGTGCGATTTCCGATGACAATGATCTCCGGATTCCCTTACATCACGCACTGGTGAGCAAAAGCCGAGAGTATCAAATCGTTTTACATGGAAAACCTGGAAATGCCTGGTATCATGACAAATCAAAGCTTTCTCCCTATTTCACGTCAGAGACGGAGGAGCAGCTTCCGCATGCGAGGATCAACAGCGAGGATACAGGCGAATATCTATATCTGCGAATCCGATAAGCCCTGCTGTTTCTCCGCACGAGGAGACAGGGGTGGCGGTTCTCGGAGGAGACAGAGAACCGTCCCCTGTCTCCTATTTTTTGAGTGCTGCACTTAAGGAATTCGGAATGCCGCGCGGGCCGCGTACGGCATAGATTCCATATTCCTCTTTAAGAGTATCAAAGGTAAATCTGTCCGGTGCATAGCGTTTCTGCAGGCGGATCTTCATCAGCGCTTTGATCGTAATGTACTTATTCTCATGTTCGTATGGAAGATCGGTTTCCATGACCTTGCATTTGTAAAGGACCGCCGATACCGGCGCAGCTACGTACATAAAAACGGTATCGCCCTTTTTGATACCTGCTCCCTGCTTCCAGTTGATCGTATCTGTTTCATCAAAGGCATGCACGATATCGAAGTATTTGGGGTTTGCGGGGATGATCCATTCTTTGGGCGGCCGGATCTTCTCCTTTTTCTTCGCGGATGCTGTCGCCAGGAAACTCATATCGATCAGATCAAAGACCTTGTCATCCGGCACAATGTCATCCGGGTAATACGAATTACTTTCAAAGCTTGTGCCGGGAGGTTTTCCGGAACATATACATGCGGGCTAAATTGATCGCGATTTTATAGTGAAGCGGACGAAGGGCTTTGTCGGCTTCCACCAGTTTTTCCCGGATGGGAATATTCTGGGGACAGTGCTGTTCGCATTTTCCACAGCGGATACATTGGGTGGCGAAGGCAGGCTCTTTTGTAAGTCCGACAGTCTGGCCAAACTGAAAACGTCCGGCACTTTTGGACTCCGTGTACATGGCATTGTAACAGCGGAAGATTCCCGGTATGTCGACGCCTTTGGGACAGGGCATGCAGTAGCGGCACCCGGTGCAGCCGACTTTTTCTTTTTCACGAATCTTTGCCTTGACTCCTTCAAGAACTGCCAAATCTTCCTCTGTCAGCTGCCCTGCCTGTGCAAGGGAGGCAATCCGGCAGTTTTCCTCGACCATTTCCAGGGAATTCATGCCGGAGAGGACAACCGTCACCTCTGGCTGGTTGTAGAGCCAGCGGAAGGCCCATTCTGCGGGCGTCTAGCCGCGTCCGCTGTCCTGCATGATCTTTTTTGCGCCGGCCGGCAGCATGTTCACAAGCTTTCCGCCCCGCAGAGGCTCCATGATCATGACGGGAATCCCTTTTGCGGCGGCAGCACGGAGGCCGTCTACTCCGGCCTGGGAAACCTCATCAAGATAGTTGTACTGAATCTGGCAGAAATCCCAGTCGTAATCCTTCAGGATCATCTGGAAATGTTCCGTATTTCCATGAAAGGAAAAACCGATATTCCGGATAGCTCCGGACTCTTTTTTCTTTTTGATCCAGTCCAGGATTCCGACAGCCTTCAGCTTTTCCCACATGGTCAGGTCGGTCAGGTGGTGCATCAGATAATAATCCACATAGTCGGTCCTGAGGCGGGAAAGCTGCTCATGAAAATATTTGTCCAGGCCCTTTCGGTTTTTGATCATGAACTGTGGAAGCTTGGTGGCGATATTGATCTTTTCACGGATGTGATTCCGCTCAAAGATTTCTCCGATGGCAGCTTCGCTTCCGGGATAGATATAGGCCGTGTCGTAATAATTAACTCCGGCATGGTAGGCAGCCATAATTTCCTTCTCCGCCTTTTCCAGGTCGATGTCGTTTCCTTTTCTGCTGAAACGCATACAGCCGAAGCCCAGTATAGAGAGCGCATTATCGTTTCGATCTTTCCTATAGAGCATCTGTTCTTCCTCTGAATCCAGTGCATCAGAATTTCCGTCTTCTCCA
>DFHP01000062.1 GCA_002371335.1 Eubacterium sp. UBA3720 | reverse complement strand
GGATATGAAAATTCCGCAAGCGAGCCTATCGGACAGGGACTTGAAAAATGGCAGGAGCTTCTGGCAGCGGAAGATACAGGCCTGGAGATCTCTCTGTATCCTGATTCTCAGCTTGGAGATAAGTCGGCGCTGATCGATTCTATGACTCTCGGGGAAGGAGTATGTACTCTCGCGGACGGCGCGTTCTACGCCGATTACGGTGTTAATGATTTCGGTATAGTATTCGGGCCGTTCCTTTTTGACGACTGGGATGACTGCTGGACATTGATCGATTCAGACTGGTATGCGCAGCAGTGTGAGGAGCTGGAGGAGAAAGGGCTTCATATCATCGGTTCTAACTGGATCTACGGCGAGCGCCATACCATGACGACAAAGAAGGTGGAGACAGTCGATGATCTTTCCGGCCTGAAGATCAGGGTTCCGAATAATCAGATCCAGACTCAGGGCTTTAATGCTCTTGGCGCGACCGCTACGGGTATGCCGCTCGGAGATGTTTACACGGCGCTTCAGCAGGGAACTATCGACGGCGCGGAAAATCCGCTGTCTACTCTTTACGGACGAAGCCTTCAGGAGGTTGCCAAATATATCATTCTCGACGGACATGTAAAGAACTTTACGACCTGGGTATGCTCAAGCGACTGGTATAATTCTCTGACGCCTGAGCAGCAGACGGCTCTTACAGAGACATGCGAGGCAGCGGGAGAATATAATAATGAGCTTCAGGAAGAGGCGGATGAAGAATATCTGCAGCTGATGAAGGATGCGGGCGTTGAGGTCGTTGAGCCGACAGATGAAGTGATCGATGCTTTCAAGGAGAAGGCACAGAGCTTTTATGAGATGGGCTCCACATTCGGATGGTCTGACGGTCTCTATGAAACGGTCGAGGAAGCCATGGGCAAATAAAAAAGTGTCTGACCGGATATTCAGAGAGGAGATTGTTTCATGAAAGAAAATCGCTCTATTTTAGTAAAGGTCCTGTCTAATCTGGACATTGCCGTTGCCTGCATAGCCATCGTCATTCTTATCCTGGCCACATTTATCGGCGTGCCGATGCGGTATGTGGCGGGAAAACCATTCACATGGCTGGAAGAGGTACAGAGCGCCTGCCTTGTGTGGATCGTTTTTGCTTCCGCAGGCGCGGCTTTCCGGACGGGAAGTCATGTGGCTATTGAGATGATCGTCGACCGGCTTCCGGCGAAAGCGCAGAAGGTATGGAAGGTCTGTATAGCGGTCATCGTCACGGTGGTCATCGGTTTCCTTTTCATTCAAAGTATCGGATATATCCGAATGTTCCTGAATAACGGGCGTTCCACTCCGATGCTTAATATTCCATACAGCATGATCTATATAATATGCCCCGTCAGTTTCATCCTTCAGATCGTCAGCTATATAGTTACGGCGGTCCGGGACCGGGATAACGTTGTGGCGGAATAGGAAAGGAGGAGACTGACTGATGAATAATATTATCGTTTTATCGGCGATCGTCATGCTTGTGCTTCTTTTCATGAAGGTGCCGGTTTATATTTCCGTGCTGGGAGGAGCGCTGGTATATTTCGCGGCGAATCCTTCCGTGAACAGTATTGTTTTTGCGCAGCAGGCTATCGGCGGAGTCGAGAAGGTATCACTTCTGGCCATTCCGTTTTTCGTATGCGCGGGTATTTTTATGAATTATACCGGCGTCACTTCCCGTATCATGGATTTCTGTGAGGTCGTCACGGGACGTATGAACGGAGGCCTGGCGCAGGTGAATATCCTGCTTTCCACACTGATGGGAGGGCTTTCAGGATCTAATATCGCGGATGCAGCCATGGAGGCAAAAATGCTGGTGCCCGAGATGGAGAAAAAAGGTTTCAGCAAGGAGTTTTCTACTGTTATCACCGCGACGTCATCTATGATCACGCCGCTGATCCCGCCGGGGATCGCAATGATCCTGTACGCCTGCATAGCAAACGTATCTGTAGGCAAACTGTTTGTTTCCGGCATCGGCGTGGGCACGATCCTCTGCGTTTCCATGATGGTGCTTACAGCGTTTATTTCCAAAAAGCGCGGATATAAGAAACTCCGCGAAGAGAAAGCAACGCCGGCTGAATTTGGAGGAGCTTTAAAGAAAGCGTTCCTTCCGCTGTGTCTGCCGATCATTATCATCGGAGGTATCCGCCTTGGTATCTTTACGGCGACCGAGGCCGGATCCGTGGCGATCATATACAGTGTTTTTCTTGGTCTGCTTTACAGAAGTCTGAAACGGGACGCCTGCTTTGCCGGCCTTAAGGAGACGGTAACCACTACCGCTTCTATCATGCTGATCGTTTCCGCGGCAAGTGTTTATTCCTGGATCCTGACGAAGGAACAGATCCCTCAGGCGCTGACGACATGGATGGTGGGAAATATTTCGAATAAATATGTATTCCTGATCTTCTGCAATATCTTTCTGCTGATCGTCGGTATGTTTATCGAGGGAAACGCATCCATGATCATCCTGGTGCCGCTCCTTCATCCGATCGCGGCGGCATACGGAATAAATGAGATCCAGTTTGCCATGATGTACATCTTTAACAATGCTGTCGGCGCGCTGTCTCCGCCCATGGGAACGCTGATGTTTGTCACCTGCGGAATCACGAAGTGTAAGACAGCTGACTTTATAAAGGAAGCAGTCCCATATTATATACTGCTGGTGTTCGACCTGATCCTGTTTACGTTCTTCCCGCCGTTCACCACGTTCCTCGTTAATCTGATTTACTAAAACTTCCCGCTTCATGCTGAAGGGTCAGTTTGTTCAGAAATTACATGTGGAAAGTTTTTATGATTTACTAATTGATTGGAGAATGGAATGGAAAGACTTAATTATGATGTTTTAAAAAAATCCGGGTATGACGGATATATCCTGGAGGATGCGCCTGAGAAGGTGCTGCAGTTCGGCGAGGGTAATTTCCTCCGCGCGTTCGTGGATTACTGGTTTGATCTGGCAAATGAAAAGGCCGCCTGGAACGGGAAATGTGTACTGGTACAGCCGATAAAACCGGGTCTCGCGGAGATGATCAACGAACAGGAGGGGCTGTATACACTGTATCTCCGGGGCAGCGAAAATGGCCGGAAGGTGGATGACAGGCGCGTTATTTCTTCAGTAAGCCGCTGCCTCAATCCCTATGAAGCGGACGACTATCAGAAAATGATGGAAGTGGCGCGGAGCAAAGATCTGGAGTTCATTGTTTCGAATACTACCGAGGCAGGTATCGTGTATGATCCTGCCTGTCAGGCGCAGGACTGTCCGCCATCGGCCTTTCCGGCAAAACTTACCCAGGTGCTTCTGCAGAGATATGAGGCGGGAATGCCGGGCGTAACAGTGCTTGCCTGCGAACTGATCGATGATAACGGAAAGGAACTTCTCAGATGCGTTGACCGCTACATTGAACAGTGGGAGCTTGAGAAAGGTTTCTATGAGTATATCCACAATGACTGCACGTTCTGCGGATCTCTCGTGGACCGTATCGTGCCCGGCCGCATCCGTGATGAGTCGGAGATTGCCGCTCTCGAAGAAAAAAACGGCTACGCCGACCCGCTTACGGATGTGGGAGAATGCTTCGGCGTGTGGGTCATCGAAGGGGATGAAAAGCTGAACGATATTTTGCCCTTCAGAAAGGCCGGGCTGGAAAAGCATGTTTTTGTCACGCCGGATATGAGCCCTTATAAAAAGCGTAAGGTGCGCATTCTGAACGGCGCCCACACTGGATTCGTGCCGGGAGCATACCTTGCCGGATTTAATATAGTGCGCGACTGCATGCACAGCGATACGATCCGTGGATTTATGAACAAAATGCTCTACGAGGAGGTTATTCCTACGCTGCCGCTGGATCAGGAGGATCTGAAAAATTTCGCGGCAGCCGTACAGGATAGGTTTAACAACCCGTTCGTTGATCATGAGCTCATGAGTATTTCACTGAATTCCACGTCGAAATGGAGAGCCAGAAATCTTCCTTCGCTGCTGGAATATACTGCGAAAAAGGGAAGCCTTCCGGAATGCCTTGGTACGTCGCTTGCTGCATATATCGCGTTTTACAGTAATGACATTCGGGAGCTGACGGAGAAGGGCCTTGTGTGCAGACGCCCGGTAGGAAATGACTATATTGTAAGCGATGACCGCTGGGTGTTGGAGTTCTATTATGAGCACAAAAATGATGATCCGGCAGAACTTGTCCGTGCAGTACTTTCTGATGAAAAAATGTGGGGACAGGATCTGACAAAGATCGAAGGTCTGGAAACAATGGTGACAGAAAAACTCATTCAGATCCGTAAAGAAGGGGCTCTCGCCGCCTTTGCCGGGTGTCTGTAAACATCAGAGGCGTTCTTGAATATGAAAGGGACAAGCAGAGTAATGAAAATCATTCAGATCACGGAACACGATAATGTAGTCGTGGCCCTTCATCCGATACAGAAAGGGGAGTCCGTCGAGGTAAACGGTACGCGCATTACTGCGCGGGAAGATATCCCGCAGGGACACAAAATGGCGGTCACCCGGATCCGGGAGGGGGAAAATGTCATAAAGTATGGCTTCCCCATCGGACATGCATTGCGAAACGCAGATCCCGGAACATGGATGCATGTGCATAATATGAAAACAAATCTTGAGGGGGAGATGGAGTACAGCTATCACCCTGACCTGCAGTTCCCGGAGCCTGTCAGTCCCGAAAGTTTTATGGGATTTATCCGGAAGGACGGCCGCGCAGCCATCCGGAATGAGATCTGGATCATTCCTACGGTGGGCTGCGTCAACGATGTGGCAAAAAAACTGGTGCGCGATAATCAGGATCTGGTCACGGGCAATGTAGAAGGACTGTATACCTTCCCGCATCCCTTCGGATGTTCGCAGACCGGAGATGACCACGCACAGACCCGAAAGCTGCTCGCGGCGCTGGCGCGTCATCCAAATGCGGGCGCAGTGCTTGTGCTGAGCCTGGGATGTGAGAATCTGACACATGAACAGTTTCTGGAGGAGCTTGGGGATTTTGATCCGGAACGAGTGCAGTTTCTCAGCTGTCAGGAATCTGATGATGAGTTTGCGGACGGGAGAAGGATCCTGGAAGAGCTTGCGGAATACGCCGGACAGTTTTATCGCCGTCCGGTCCCGGTCAGCGAACTTATTGTGGGAATGAAATGCGGCGGCTCCGACGGATTGTCAGGAATAACGGCAAATCCGACAGTCGGCCGTTTCAGCGATATGCTGGGAGCACGGGGAGGAACGACAGTTCTCACAGAGGTTCCGGAGATGTTTGGAGCCGAGGGATTTCTTATGAACCGATGTATCAATGAAGATGTATTTGAAAAAGCGGTGCAGATGATCAACGGATTCAAGAATTACTTCATAAGACATAATGAGGTGGTTTATGATAATCCGAGCCCCGGCAATAAGCAGGGCGGCATTACCACTCTGGAGGATAAATCCTGCGGCTGTGTCCAGAAAGGAGGAACAGCGCCGATCATGGATGTGATCGGATACGCAGATCCTGTCGTGACAAAAGGGCTGAACATGCTTTACGGACCCGGAAACGATCTGGTGTCGGCTACAGCCATGACGGCCTCCGGAGCGCATCTGATCCTTTTTACGACCGGGCGGGGAACGCCGTTTGGGGCGCCTGCTCCGACGCT
>DFHP01000173.1:2748-12419 GCA_002371335.1 Eubacterium sp. UBA3720 | reverse complement strand
TCCTCTGTGCGGCGTGTGCATCCCTTGGAGGGTTTCGTTTCACAGGAAATTGACGAAATTTCCTGTGAAACAAAAAACGGCCCATTGGGCCGTTTTACTGTAAACATAAAAGAATTGGTAAAAGTCCCGGTTTTTTTTAACGACAGGAAGGTACAAATGAACTGTCGGCATATATGTATTTATTTTTTTCAACGACAGAATTATACCATCCACGGGTCAAAAGTCAACTCCCCGGAGAAGGAGTCTTTTTTCTGCTGCGGACCTTTTTCATGTATGCCTGTCTGTTTTCCGGAGAAAAATCTCCCGAATTCCGGTATTCGTAGAATTCCTCCTGTGTGATCATGAAATCATTGTGCGGATTCTTTTTTATTCCCGTACGTACTTTTTCATACAACAGCATAAATTCAGAAATAGAGTTTTCCAGAATGCGTATCTTTTCATTCTGCACATTCAGATCCCAGTTCTCATCCTCAATATCTACCTCCTGCGCATGGGAAATGTGATTCCTTATATTTCCGATCCTCAGATAAGCCAGAAGAAATTCTTTGAAGACCGGCCTTTTTCCATTAAACATCGTATATGATTTGATCTCGGATCTGTCGTCATATATTTCATCCAGACGCATATCCACATATGTCTCCAGCGGATTCTCCGTGCGGAGCTGATATGCTTCACGCCGTCTGTAAAACTTTACAAAATAATGTGAAAGATTGTCGAACTGATAACGGTCTTTTGCCAGTGTAAGCCAGTATACCTCGCTCATCCTGCGCAGAAACATCTGCTTTTCCTCTTCGTTTCTGGCGTAATAAAACACCTGACTCTGCACAAGGTCCTCGGGAACTCTGGATTCGATGATCGTAAGAGCCTGCTGGTAAAAATGCTTTCTCATTGCCCATTTTATAAGGGCCAGGGTATTCAGCTCCGTGCCTCTGAGCAGTTTTCCGTAATCGTTGCGTATCCCTGTTTTTAAAATATAAAAGATCATACTCTCGATCGCCTCTGGACTTTTGGTGTTATCCCAGAAGCATGTCTTCAGCATACTGATTCCCTTTTCGAGGTCAGACACGCTGCACAGGGAGATTCCCACATCCACCTTCTGCATGGCATAAATAAGGCGTTCTATGTGTTCATCCCTGATATTTCTGCTCATCCAGTAATCACGGATGCCGTCAACCTTGCCGTAACGAAGAAAAGCGTCCATACTGGACAGAAGGTCACTAAGCTCCAGCCTGTTTTTCTGATCCTCTATGGGATTTGTAAAAAGCGCCGGACGATATGTGGTCGTGATGATCTCCTCAATATTCATTTTTTTCCGCTTTTCATTCTGCAGAATAAACAAAACATTGATCAGCGTATGTAAATCCGCTATATCCATTCCCTGCAGATCGATATAAATTTCCACCTCGGCTTTCCCGTCTTCCAGGATATAATTCAGGATATTCGGCAGATTATCCATCCGTATATGCTTCTCAGTCAGCTGCGTTGTCGGACAGAACTGTACAGTAATATCATCATTCACGCTGTGTGTGGACATCTTGATACTTCTGTCAAGCCTCATGAAAAGGTAGTGCTTTATCCATTTTCTGTGTCTTTTGTCCATATGCGGAAGAAGATCCAGCAGTTCTTCGTATGCATCATAATCTGCATTGAAACTGCTGAACAGTTTTTTCCACTTTTCTTTCGGATAATGCCTTTCAAGCGCTTCGAGAGTTTCTTTTCTTTCTTCGTCTGTCAGTTCCTCCAGAAGATCGTTTCCCTCAATATCGATCCGGTTAAGGAACTGCATGATCCTGTAGCAGAAAAACTTATATTCTGAATACTCTTCCGGCATCTCAGCACCAAAAATATCCAGATCGCGGAGCCGGACCTCATCAGCTATGTCACTTTCGTTTCTGGCTGCGGAGGGACCGAGCACGATTATCTTATCTATCTGTCTTTTTGACAAAATATATTTGGCGCCTGCTTCCGCCATGGAAATTCCCTCGCAGAAAAGCATCCTTCCGTTTTCATTATATGAATAGTAGTTGTGTCTTGTGTGATCAAACGTATTGCCAAGTGTTGTTAATAGTATATTTCTCCTCATATCCACCTGATGATCTGTACGCGTACCATCTTCCGCCTTTTCGCAGTATCTCTCCGCCTGTCATCCGGGCTGAACCCTTTCTACTTCCTGGCAGTGCGGGGTTGAAGGTGAATACAGGATTAGCCAGTATTGACGGAAGCTGGATCCGGGCTTTTATGATCGCCCGTGAGGATGCAAAGGATACGGATCGTTTCATAATGTTACGTACACATTATACCACCGGCAAGGTTTTAAATAAAGAACGCCGGATCACAGATTTCTCCGTGATCCGACATTCTCCGGCATTCTTCCCGGGATCTCAAAATTTCCGGCGTTCGTCGACCAGAATGATTCATCTTCCTCCGTAAAAACATTGGCTATGATCCTTTTTTCTCCGGTGGCGTCACTTTGATATTCGCAGGCGCCTCCTTCAAGGACGCTGATCCTCCGCCAGCGATTCTGTGTTCCCGCCTCCAGCAGAACACGCGGAAGGTCTGCAGGTTCTATACCGCTGGAAACATTGATATGATCCATATCGTCGATCATTGTGTCTCCGGCATTATCCTGCTCATCTTCCGTCTCCTGATCAAACCCGGCCGTATCATATGTAACTCTTTTTGTGCGTCCGCCGGCACCGCCATAACTGCTGTAGTCGTCTTCATCATAGCTATTTTCAGTTGCTTTTCTCCTCCTGTGTTTTAATGGAACATTCAGCTGTGGTATTCCGGCTCCGCGTCGTTTCCGGGGCTTAAGAAAAATAACCAACAGCGTCAGGATCAGATACGTGACCGGTACAAATGATCTCAGCTGGTACGAAAACTGAACAGACATAAGAATGATTACCGCTCCGATAAGCATAAAACCTGATACATATATTTTTGCAGGTGCCAGTAATCCGTAATCTCTTACGCTCTCTCCTGCTATCGTCAGAAGTTTTTTTATCCTGTTGATCAGAAGTCCTGTCAGAAACAGGGTGATCCCTGCCAGTATGAAAAGCCCGATGACTGCAATGGCTTTTCCCTGACTGCTTCCGTTTCTTACGATCTCTATCAAAGGCATGATGTAGACCCTTGATTCCCTGCTGACCAGCGTCATATACACGAGGACTGCCAGAATACCTGCGGCGATCAGTATACACAGGAAACAAAACATGGTGGATACCGCATCCTTCAGTATTGAAGATCTTCTTCCAGACATGATCATTCGCGGTTTCCTGAAAAGTATCAGGATCAGGGCACAGATCATATATATAAAAACAAGCAGCGCAGCTATATTCTGAACTCTGTACAGCGCAGCCAGATCCACATTCAGATGAAGCAGTCCGAATAAAATACTCAGCCGTACGGAAAAATAATTAAAAAATGAAAGAAACCCTGCCCGGAAAGACATTTTTCATCACTCCCTTCCATAGATTAAATCATCCTCTATTCGGGACATAATACACTTTTTATTAGCAAAATACCATGGTCAAATTGTGAACATTTTCTCAGACTGTCCTTTATCTTTCTCCAGGATCTCTTTTGTCAGATTCAGAAATCTTACACTGGCCGGAGAAAGCCTTTCCCTCGATTTCAGCGCGACTCCCAGCTCTCTCTCATAATACGGTTCCAGAGGATACGCGGCGATCTGGTCCTCGGAACCCTGCAGCACCAGCCCGGGCAAAACGCTGATCCCCAGATGATGTCCCACCATGGCTATGATCGCATGGTCGTCATTTGAATAAAAGCGTATGTTCGGTTTTACGCCTGCATCCTCCAGGGCATAATGAATATCATAATCTACCCCGTGGGTCGATATGATAAAGTCTTCGCTGCCAAGATCCTTCATCCGGAAAATATGATCCTCCGGCGCGGGCGCATCCTTTGGAAGGAGAGCCAGAAGGGGATCTTTACACAGAGATATCCACTCCAGATCTGCAATGTTTCTCTTGCTCAGAAATCCGAAATCTACTCTGTCCTCCATGATCCATCTCTTGATCTCATCAGATCCGCCTTCTTTCAGTTCTATATTGATCCCGGGATATGCCTTACGAAACGCAAGCAGGATCTCAGGAAGCCAGTGGATCGAAATGCTGGTAAAGGTCCCTATGACGATCTGTCCTTTATGAAAACCGTTGATTTCCTGAACCTGCTGCTGAAGATTATCATAGACCGACAGCATAGATCTTACCGCCGGCAGGATAGTCTTTGCGTTTACCGTCAGGGAAACGCCCTTCCTGCTGCGTATGAACAGGGGAAAACCCACCTCGCTCTCCATCGATTTCAGGATATGGCTCACGCCGGACTGGGAGTATCCCAGACGGTCTCCGCTCTTCGTAAAGTTTCCTGTCTCAGCTATATCCGCAAAAAGTCTCCATTTCTTTATATCCATTGCCTTCTCCTGTTTTATATGCCAATTCTGAACCGCCTGATCATAACTATTGTACGTGTTTTTATTTTATCATGATATCTTTTCATGTCAAACATGACATATGCAGCAAATTCGAATTTTACTTTATCTTCCAAAAGTAGTAAAATATCAGACGTTGGATTCAACTCTGAGCTCAATTTCTTGTCTCATAGGATTCGATCGTAATTTCCTATGACACAAACCCTCCGGGGATGCACAAGCCGCACTGGGGAAGCAGCCGCGCTGCTGTGCGGCGGCGCGCAAAGTCCGGTTCGCTCCCCTCAAGAATGAGGGGATAGGGGAGTTGATGTCCGTTCGCGGACTTTGTTCTCTCAGAGGTCCCGACGCTAAATATCAAATCATAAAGAGGTGGAATAACATGAATGGTTCAACAATCGCAATCATCATCGCTTTCGCAGTCTACCTGATCATGATGATCGGCGTAGGTATCTGGTCTTCAAAAAGGACACAGGGAGCTGATGACTACTTTCTCGGAAGCCGGGGACTTACAGGACCTGTTGCTGCCCTGTCTGCTCAGGCGTCTGATATGTCCGGCTGGCTTCTTATGGGTCTTCCCGGATCCGTCTATGCTTTGGGTACGGGTCAGGCCTGGATCGCAATAGGTCTGGGACTTGGAACGATTATTAACTGGCTTCTGATCGCAAAGCCGCTCCGCGCATATACGATCACTAATAATTCTATTACCTTGCCGGAATTTCTGGGAAACCGTTATCATGATGATAAAAAAATCCTGCTTGGAGTTTCTTCTGTCGTGATCGTTATTTTCTTTCTGGTTTATACGGCGTCCGCGCTTGCATCCGGCGGAAAGCTTTTCAATTCCGTATTCGGAATCGATTACCACACGGCACTGGTACTTGGAGCTGTAGTTATTTTGATCTACACATTTCTCGGAGGATTTCTGGCAGTATGTACTACCGACTTTATACAGGGCTCTCTGATGTTCCTGGGACTTCTGGTTGTTCCAATCGCTGCATGGGGATTCGTCAGCGGAGATTTCTCTGCTGCTCTCACAAGCACAGGCATCAGCTCTGAACACTACCTGAATCTTATGTACAACGGCGATGCGCCAATAAAGATCCAGGATATCCTTTCCGGTCTTGCATGGGGACTCGGCTACTGCGGTATGCCGCATATTCTGGTTCGTTTCATGGCGATCAAGAATGAGAAGGAGCTGAAAAAATCTTCAGTGATCGCAATCGTATGGGTAGTGATCTCTCTGACTGCGGCCGTTATAATCGGAATCGTCGGACGTGCTTTCCTGGCTCCTGTCATCCTTGGAGAAGCCGGCGCGGCTTCCTCTGAATCTGTTTTCATAGAGATGATAAAAAAAGTGTTTATCGAGAATCTGCCGCTTGCCTTCATCGGAGGTGTTTTCCTCTGCGGAATCCTGGCCGCAATCATGTCGACCGCTGATTCCCAGCTGCTTGTATGTTCCTCAGCGGTATCTTCTGATATTTACAAAGACATTCTTAATCCTGATTCTGATGATCAGAAGATCCTTAAGATTGGACGCGCCACAACGATCATCATCGCGTTCATTGCTATTTTTATCGCATGGGATCCGAACAGCTCGATCATGGGTCTCGTATCCGATGCGTGGGCAGGTCTTGGAGCTTCATTTGGACCTCTTGTAGTAATGAGTCTGTTCTGGAAGAGAACAAATCTCCCGGGCGCTGTTGCAGGTCTGATATCCGGCGCGGTCATCGTCATCCTTTGGGATTACATCCCTATTATAAACGGTCAGACGATCTATGCGACTACCGGCATTTACTCCCTGCTGATAGGCTTCTTTGTGAGCATCCTCTGCATCGTGATCGTAAGTCTTCTGACAAAGGCTCCTGATGAGTCTGTTCTCGCTGATTTCGAGAAATACAAAAATTATACAGAGTAAAAAGTAAAGCACCGCCGGTTTAAATTCCGGCGGTGCTTTTTTTTACTCTTCTGCCTGTTCGAAATACTTCAGCATTTCTGCCTTATCCGATCCGAACCCTTCAAATGTGCATATATACATTTTTTCAGTATCTCTGAATACCATGAACGATCCTGTTTCCTCTGTCTGATAGTATGTACAGGTCTCCGTACCGATTTTCTCCTCCGAAGCGCACTCAGGATCATATTCAATATTTCTGCTTTCCAGCCAGGACTCCGGAGAGTCCGTTTCTGTAATATCAAATCTGCTTATCTTCAGACTCTTTGTTCCGTTTTCTCCTGCTGCCGTATATTCCATATAGGCCGGATCATGTTTTCCCTGAGACCAGGATTCATCATATTCGAGGTCGATGCCGTAGTTAATAAACGATCCGTTTGTCAGATCCAGATTTACAAGTCTGATACCGGTGCCGCCGATCACGAAACGTTCTCCTTTTGTTTCATCCGTTTCTTCCGAAGATGTCTCAGCGGCAGTCTCTGATGAAGCAGTTCCGCTTTCCGAAGCTGTGTTAATTTGCTCCTGCGAATGTTCCTGGAGGTGCAGCTCATTCTGGCCTTCCATTTCTTCCTGAAGCTGTAGCTCATCCTGGCCTTCCGTTTCTTCCTGAGGCTGTTGCCCATCCTGGTTTTCCACTTCTTCCTGAGGCTGTTGCTCATCCTGGTTTTCCGCTTCTTCCTGAGGCTGAGCGCTTTCAGGTTTTCCTGCTTCATTTGGATCCTCCGGCGCATTCTGCCCCTGCAGTTCCACCTCACTCTGAGGTCCGGAGTCATCCTGTCCCTTTTTCGCCTTTGACTCCTCATTGCCAGCCGGAACCAAAGCTCCGTCCCCGGTTTCATCGGAAAGGAGGGTCTTTGCGTTAAGTCCGCCGTCGTATCCCCAGCGTATGTAGTGGAGATAGTAGCCTCTGTTTACGCTGCCATATACGGAAACCAGTTCCGGATAGTTCGCCTTGTAGACTTGAAGATTAAAGTTTTCGGAACCCTGACGGCCTCCTTCGATTCCCCACCGCACAAAGTTAGCCAGCGTTGCCACATCATCGCTGCCGAAGGCGGCTTTTACATCCGGATATTTGGTCGTGAAGAAATTATAATCATAAACCAATGAGTAATCTATATCGTCCTGAACTGTTACAGGCTCCTTCTCGATCAGCCTGTCCGCCACAAGACCTGCTTCCTTTCCCCAGAGGATATAGTGCATATAATATCCTGCGAGCGTACTGCCATATACAGACTTCAGCTGCGGATAGTTCTCTTTATAATAGTTTACATTGAACTCTTCGGAACCCTGTCGGCCGCTTTCCATGCCCCACCGGACAAAATTTGCCAGTGTCGCTGTGTCATCGTCACCAAACGCGGCACGCACATCCGGGTATTTCTTCTGGAAATAGAAGAAATCATATACCGGACTGTAATCCACATTATTCTGAACCGTTACCGGCTTCGGATCGATCTCTTTATCTGCGACAAGGCCCTCTGCTTTTCCTGTCGTAATATAATGCATATAATACTTAGGCAGATCGTCTCCAAATTCGGCAGACAGTTTCAGATAATTGTGCCTGTAGTATCTGACATTAAATTCTTCAGATCCCTGACGGCCGCCGGCCATTCCCCAGCGTACAAAGTTTGCCAGAGTTGCTTCAGCATCATCTCCAAATGCATTTTTCACATCCGGATATTTTGTTCTGAAATATTCAAAATCATATACCGGACTGTAATCCACGCCATCCTTTATCGTAACAGGCTCGGGATCGATCTCTTTATCTGCGGTAAGGCCCTCTGCCTTGCCTGTTGTGATATAGTGCAGATAATATTTCGGCAGATCATTTCCGTACATTGCTTTCAGATTCGGGTAGTTATGCATGTAATAGCGTACATTGAACTCTTCGGAGCCCTGACGGCCGCCGGCCATTCCCCAGCGCACAAAGTTTGCGAGGGTAGCCGCATCGTCATCTCCGAATGCTTTTTTCACATCCGGATATTTTGTCCTGAAGTATTCGAAGTCATATACCGGACTGTAATCCACGCCATCCTTTAACGTAACAGGCTGATATTCCAGGAAATCCTTCGCATTCAGTCCTGCGGCGGCTCCCCAGTATTCATAGTGGTGATAATAGCCGGTATATGAGTCACCGTATACTCCGCGCAGTTCGGAGTAATTATTTTTATAAGCATGTACATTGAACTGTTCGCTTGCCTGCAGACCGCCTGAGATACCCCAGCGAAGGAAATGCTTCAGAAGCCCTGTCCAGTCTGCATCGCCATTCCCTCTGCCGTATGTATTCTGAAGTTCCTCAAAGTGGCTCAGGTAATACGGACCATAGTAGATCGTCGCATGCTCTTCTTTTAGCGTCGGCCTTCCTGCGTTGTATCCGGTACTCAGATATTCCTTCAGGCAGGAAAGCGCATCATTTCCGTTTTTTGCGGCTGCATCGCTGTTCAACTCCATGTAGTCATTTATATTAAAATAAGCGCTTGCCTGATCACCTTTCTTCAGACCATTTGTGACAAAATAACGAAATGCGTGCTCTATTGACGAAGTGCTTCCGTCAGTACCGCACTCTTTAGCGGCATCCGCATTATTCCCCACATAATATGTATAGTCAAAAACATTACAGGATTCACATGTGATACGGCTGATCCCGACAGAATCAAGGGATATCGTATCCTGTATGGCGTTATAGATATCCAGATATGTGCTCTTTTTGTAATGCAGGCCGTCGCTTGTCTCGTATCCTTTTTTTACAAGCTCACTGTAGGTGTCGATATATTTGACATAAGACGGCAGATTTTTCTGCAGATATGCATTGAATGGTTCGCATGTGCCCGCATTCGAAAGGTATCTGTAGCTCGTCTCTGTGCCGCCGTTCATATGTCCCACCGGGTTTACGGAAACAAAATACACACTGATATTTTTTCGTGCGAATTCAGCCTCATGCTCCTTCAAATATTTGATATAAACGTCAGCTCCCGACGTTTTCGGCATATCGTTGCAGCCCATGAGGATGATAAGGTTTTTATTTCCCTCATTCAAATATTTCTGTGCCTGGGGCGCCCCTACTTCCTTGAACCATGTACTGGCCCTGCCGCATTTTGCGACCCATACGCCCGTATCCTCACGGATATTCATATCGTCAAACCAGAGGCCCGTGACCGCGCTGTGCATACCCACGGTCCTGGAATCACCCACGTATACGTTTTCCTTCTCAGCACCCCATGCCGGAAGACACGTCAGAAAAACAAAAACGACCGCAAGCAGAACACCTGCCGCACA
>DFHP01000173.1:0-2581 GCA_002371335.1 Eubacterium sp. UBA3720 | reverse complement strand
TACACCGCTTAAGCTAATCCATTATACAGGAAACTCCCCCCGGAATCAAACCTTATGTAACCGGGGACGGAGACAGGTTCCGTTTTTCTGTGTTTTGCTTTCACATATCCGGTCAAGTATTTCAAAATAGTTTTCGAAGGTTTTTCTGCAGCACATTGGATCTTCAATTATGATCCCGGGCTGTCGCATTCCTGTCAGGGCAAAAGCCATTGCCACTCTATGATCTTCATATGTGGATATCCTTGCTCCATGCAGCTCTGATGAACATCCGCCTCCCGATGGATAAATGAATATATCATTTCCATCTATCTCCGCTTTCACGCCTATCCGCCGCAAATTCGTTACAATGGCCGTCATCCGGTCACTTTCCTGCAGACGAATATGTCCGACGCTGCGGATACGTACATTGCTTTCCGCAAAAGGCGCGATCGCCGCAATTGTCAGCGCCTGATCAGAAAAACTTCTCATATCCAGATCTATTCCTCTTAGTATTCCATTTTCAGGTCCTTTAAGAGCAATACCTTTCGGAGTTTCTTCCGCAGTACAGCCCATCTTTTCAAAAGCCCTGATCACCTTTATATCTCCCTGTAATGAATCAGAATGAACATTATTTACCAGTACCCTGCCGCCTGAGATCGCCGCCATACCGTAGAAATAAGCCGCCGCTGAAACATCCGGTTCAATTTGATAAACGCGTGAATGATAAGCGCTTCCCGCCCTGATAACGTACGTTTTTTTGTCCACAGAGGATACTTCTGCTCCAAACTGCTTCATCAGCATCATAGTCATCTCAATATACGAAAAACCGTGAGTTCCGGAGATATGAATCGTAAAATCATGATCCAGCATTACTCCCGCCATCAGAAGCGCGCTCAGGAACTGGCTGCTGTCTCCTATATCCACTGACGCTTCTGTCAGGGAAATTCCCTCCGATCGTATCGTAAACGGAAAAAAACCTTCCTTCTCTTCGCAGATTATTTCGCATCCCAGAGTTCTCAATGTTTCTATAAGCGGTTTCATGGGGCGTCTTCGCATCTGTTCAGACGCATCCAGATGCCACGTTCCGGCGGCACAGCCAAGCATAGCCGTCAGAAACCGCGCAGCCGTTCCGGCGCTGCCCACATAAATATTTGCTTCCTGCTTTGGTATTTTTCCCCCGAAACCTCTTATCGATACCTTGCAGGCTTCTTCTTCTACTTTCACCGGAAATCCCAATTTCTGAAGGCATTTTATAAAATGACGCGAATCATCGCTGAAAAGCACTCCTTTTAAGACACTCATCCCGTCCGCCAGCGCTGCCATCATGAGCGCCCTGTTTGTGATACTTTTTGATCCCGGTACATCGATTTCTAATTCAAAAGGCTCTGTTCTTTTGTAAAAGATCGGTTTAACCTCATATAGATCCATTTAATCCTCCTTTTTTATGCAGATCCTTGATGCCAAAAGGGGCATACACCATTAGTACGATGTACGTCCCTCTAAAAAATGGAACGAATTCCGGCTAAAAAACGGAACGAATCTCCGTCCCCGGTTCCGTTTATTGGATGGCGCCTGTTCGGAAGGCCTCGAGCATTGTCATTGTAAGGCTGGCCAGGTTTTTCTGCGGCTGGATCTCACTTCTGTCGATCCAGACAGCCTTAGCCAGTTCCTGCTTATCTCTGTGAATCTCTCTGCTTCCGTCGACGTCGGCATAGAAGCCCATCAGAAGATTTGAATCCACGCCCCATGGCTGACTTCCAAAATATGTAATGTCTTTGACATGAAGACCGACTTCTTCTTCTACTTCCCTTTCCACTGTCTGCTCAAGTGATTCTCCTATCTCGCAGAATCCCGCCAAAAGCGCAATGCCGGTATATTCTCTGTCTTTATATCTTGAGACTACCAGTTTCTCTCCGTCCTTGACCAACATGATAACCGCCGGCATCAGTTTTGGAAATACCAGATTATGGCATGCCGGACATTGAACGGCGCGCTCCTTTGAGAATGGGATCATTTTGTGTCCGCAGCGTCCGCAGCACATGTTGTCTCTGTACCAGAAAAACAAATGATACGCAGTCATGCCTGCAAGAGACATATCATCCACGATACGGCCGTCACAGAACGTGCGAACACGTTCGTATGTGAAACCCGGCAGAGAAATATCTTCCGCTCCGCCGTTGTTCAGGAGGTAGTATTCCTTTTCATCAATAGCGAAAAGATACTGCAGATGGCTTTCCGCATTGACTGCGCCTGCCTCCATCAGCTGGCCGCAGGTCGGCGCCAGAATATGTCCGTCTTCCAGAACCCTGATCAGCGCATTGTCCTCTCGTTTGTTAGATCCTCTGAAAACAAAAACCGTGTCATCCTTTTTCGGAAGACTTTCTTTATACGGCAGAAGCAGTTTTTTTGGTGAAATATCCTGTATCATCTTTTCCCTCTCTTTTTCCTTCCCTTTTTTCTCCTGATACTTTAAAAGCATCTGTCATCTGCCATTATAGCATAAAAAAGCCCGCCTCTATACAAAGGCGGGCATTTTTTATGTCATATGTTCTGCCAGATCGTTTCTGATCAAAGCTGCTTATGGCATGTACGTGCGATAACG
>DFHP01000192.1:24690-35673 GCA_002371335.1 Eubacterium sp. UBA3720 | reverse complement strand
TTCGCTATCCGTGAGGGTGGACGTACTGTAGGTTCAGGTCGAGTTGCAACAGTTATCGAATAATCGATCTGTATTATACTGATTGTGAAGACAACCCCCCGGGACATTGGTTCCGGGGGGTTTATTTTTTAATATCATGGAATTGTAAACCTTTTGTTGTATTTTGCCTTCAGCTATCTGACATACAGAAGCATATTTAAGGATGATCTGGCGGCAGATATGAAACAGAAAGAAATATGATTATTGTATTCGTTTCGAAAAATGGGTAAGCGGGGGACATCAATCGCAAGGTCAGGCTGGCTTAAGTCAGCTTTAAAGAACAGCCGATTCCCAGCGCATCGGGACCCGTATGACAGGAAACGCCGAGTGAAAGATAATCTACCATGACCTTGTGCCCCGGGAAAGCATCTTCGATCTGTTTGACCCATGAGGCGGTTTCTTTTTCTGAGGCACTGGTTGCTGCGAGAATATATAACTCGCCTTTGTCGTAAGCTTCCCTGAAATATTTCTGGATATCATTTTGCATGGTTTCTATCATCAGCTTACGGGCGCGGATCATTCCGCGGGCCTTGCGGAATGCGTCAAGTTTGCCGGAACCGAGCTTCAGAACAGGTTTTATATTAAGAACGGAACCGACGGCTGCGGCTGCCGTTGTGATCCGTCCGCCTTTTTTCAGATATTCAAGAGTCCTGACGGCAATATAGATAAGCATATTTTGCCGCGCATGTTCCATTTTGTCGCAGATTTCCGAGGCAGGTATTCCCCGTGAGATCAGATCGAGGGCATCCAGGATCATGCAGTGAAGGGGCGTAGAGATCCTGCCGTGATCGACCACAAACACACGGCCGGCATATTTTTCACTTTGGGCAAGGGTAACAGCCGTCTCATAGGATCCGCTGAGTCCGCTGGTGATCGGAAGATAGAGTATTTCTTCGTACTCAAGCAGCGCTTCATCCCATATGTTCATAACATCCTGTGGAGAGGGCTGTGAAGTGGTGATTTTTGCACCGGAAGCCTGTTTTCTGAAAAAGTCTTCTCGAGACAGATCAATACCTTCGAGATAGTTTTTGTCATCAATGTAAAAAGGCATCGGCAGCACGCGGATCCCCATTTTCTGAGCGAGAGACTGCGAAATACTACTGTGGCTGTCTGTTATGATCACGGTTTTTTTCATGTTATCAGAGTCCTTTCGTAAGATGCCTCTATATGCTATATTTAAAGAGTCGAAACAAATGTAACATCATGAAAAAAGCAGTGTCAATAGTATTAAAGTGGCTGTGACAGAATCAGTAAATTTGTAAATACTGCTGATAGGGCAGGATAAAAATTATGAAAGAGTGCAAAAAGATCGCATATAATGAAGAAATGAATATTCAGACACGGGAATGTATGCAGACAGCACTGCTGCTTCTCATGGATGAAAAACCGATAGATAAGATTTCCATAACGGAACTGGTCAATAAGGCCGGTGTGTCAAGAACATCTTACTACCGGAATTATAATTCAAAGAAAGAGATATTGACCGAAGTATGCAGCATGATCGTGGATGAGATCAGAGACTCGGTACTGGATCCTTCTTACATTAAAAACCCGCGGGTCTGGTTTGTGAACCTTTGTAAGAAAATGCGAGAAAAGTCTGCATCGATCAGGCTTCTTCTGAATGCGCACGTAGCTTTTGAAGAGGTTATCGGAAGCAGTTCGATACTGGAAAAAATCGTTCCTTCAGAAAAAAAAGAGGTGCACTATTGTTATCTGGCATTGGAAGGAGGAATGTTCAATCTGCTTCTGAACTGGTATCGTGACGGTATGAATATTGAACCGGCGAATATGGCAGATATGTGCATTGAACTATTCGGAGGGATGATTGGGAAAATACATCAGGAATGGAAGAGTACAGGCCTGATCGCATAGAGAAGTATCCTGATGAGCAGGGGACGGAGGCGTGCAAAAACATAAAGAAATATTTGTAAAATGCCTCTTTTATGCTATAATTTTTATGTCTGCTTTGATCATTAAGGAGAATGTTCCTTTTCACAAAGCCGGATAAAATGCAGATTTTATTTTGAATATTATGTATTTGGTAAGGGGAAGAGAGCGCAGATGGACAAAGTATTGCTGATGGAGCGTGTAAAAAAACTGATTGAGATCGCAAAAGGCAAGAAAAACACACTGGAATACAAGGAGGTTCAGGACTATTTTCAGGATATGCAGCTGAATAAACAGCAGCTGGAACTGGTGATTTCTTTTCTGGAAGACCAGAGCGTAGATGTGCTTCGCATGTCTCAGAATGATAAAGATAGTGATGACGCGATCCTTCTGGAAAAAGAGGAAGGCAGCGAAGATGAGGAGGAGATCGATGTAGATAAGATCGATATCACTGTGCCTGAAAGCGTAAGTACGGATGATCCGGTGCGAATGTACCTGAAAGAGATCGGAAAGGTGCAGCTTTTATCCGCAGAGGAGGAGGTTGAACTCTGCCAGAAAATGGAAGCGGGAGATATGACTGCCCGGGACCTGCTTGTGGAAGCCAATCTCCGTCTGGTAGTTTCTATCGCTAAGAGATACGTAGGACGCGGCATGACTTTCCTGGATCTGATACAGGAGGGAAATATCGGGCTCATGAAGGCCGTGGAAAAATTTGATTATAAAAAGGGTTATAAATTTTCTACATACGCAACCTGGTGGATCAGACAGGCTATCACGAGGGCTATTGCGGACCAGGCACGGACTATTCGTATCCCTGTTCATATGGTAGAGACGATCAATAAGACAATGCGTATTTCCAGAGCATTGCTGCAGGAGCTGGGCCGTGAACCCACTCCGGAGGAGATCGCGAAAGAAATGGATATGGATGTGGAAAAGGTCCGGGAGATCCTGAAGATCTCACAGGAGCCGGTATCTATGGAGACTCCTATCGGTGAGGAAGAAGACAGCCATCTTGGTGACTTTATCAAAGATGAACATGCGCCGATTCCTGCGGAGGCTGCGGCTTTTACAATGCTGCAGGAAGCCCTGGATAATGCGCTTGATACGCTGACTGAAAGAGAAAAGCAGGTTCTGATACTGAGATTCGGACTGAAGGATGGAAGATCCAGAACGCTGGAGGAAGTAGGACAGGAATTCGGAGTTACGAGGGAACGTATAAGGCAGATCGAGGCGAAAGCGCTTCGCAAGCTTCGTCATCCCAGCAGAAGCAGGAAATTAAAGGATTTCATGGAGTAATCATGAAACGACTTAATGATAAAAACTTCTCACTTCATGATCACAACTATTCAGAGATGACATGTGAGAAGTTTTCGTTAATGATCTGCGGATATCATGAGTAAAAACAGGTCAGGCATTCGGTAATCAAGAGATTTGCTGAATGCCTGACCTGTTTTTGTGCGGAATATTTTATCTCGATGTGAGAAGCCCCCCCGCTTCTTAAAGCTGCGGGTTATGACAAGCCCGTCTCAGTGGGGGGCCAATCTCTCACTGAGATAAACGCTCCGCGAGGATGCGCAGGGACTCGGTTTGGAAGATGTCAGCTGAAGCTGACCCGAATCCGGCGGATCACAGCCGCGCTCAGCGGAAGGGGCTTCGCCCCCGAGCGCGACGTGGCAAGAACGCCAGAGGCATTCTTGAATTATGACAGATATACTGACAAAATAGAATCAGACACTAGTTCATGATGGAACTTACCTCCGTCCCCGGTTACATGAAGCGGTAGATGGTGGTGGAACGGTATTTTTCACCTGCTTTGACGATTGGCTTTGGCCAGTCGGATTTGTTGATGGCGTCCGGGAAATATTGTGTTTCAAAGCAGAAACCGTACCTTGGGAGATAGTCGGCTCCGTCTTTCTTTGAACCAAGGTTTTTCAGCATGTTTCCGGTATAGAACTGCATTCCCGGGAGATCGGTGAGGCATTCCATGATGCGCCCGCTTACGGGGTCTTCGGCGCGCGCAGCAAGCCGTACTTTGCCGTTGTAATCGTTTAATACCCAGTTGTGATCATAGCCGCCGGCATACTGCAGCTGATCGAATTCGCTGTCGATATCCTGTCCGATCGTTTTCGGCGCAGTGAAATCCATAGGCGTTCCCGCGGTCGGAGCGATCTCGCCGGTCGGTATGGAATATTTATCGGCAGGAGTATATGCGTCAGCGTTGATCCAGACCTTGTGTCCTTCGATGCTGCCGCTGTTATGGCCAGCCAGATTAAAATATGCGTGGTTCGTAGGATTAATGATCGTATCCGCGTCTGTGTCGGCTTCGTAGCGGATGATCAGCTCATCGTTCTCTGTGAGAGTATAGGTCACGGAAAAATTCATGTTTCCCGGGAATCCCTGGGAGCCGTCGGGAGAAAAAAGAGTGAAGGTAACGCTGCTGCCTTCTTCTGTTCCGGCAGTCCTTCCCTCAAACATATGCGAGAACCATTTATCGGGACCGGAATGCAGGTTGTTCAGACCGTTGTTGTTTTTGGCCAGCCGGTATGTCTTTCCAGACAGTGTAAATGCGGCGCCGCCGATCCGGTTCGCGTTTCGGCCCACGCACTCTCCGCAACTGGTCGGGTTTGAAAAATATGTCTCTGGATCGTCGTAGCCCAGGACGACATCCGAGAAATCCCCTTTTTTGTCCCTTACCTTCATCGTTACCCAGGCTGCGCCAAGGTCGGTAAATGATGCTTCAGTGCCATTGGCGTTTTTCAATACATACAGTTTTGTTTCAAGTCCGCTTTTTGTCGTTCCAAAATCTTTAATTAATACGCTCAATGAAAATCCTCCTTAAAAAATCTTTCCCGGAAAAAATGTTTTTATAATAGAATTATACCATGGTACATACTTGCCAGAGCAAAATATTTTTATTAAGATATTTATTAGACTGTTGGCCGCAAGACAAAACTTTACGATGTTATTTTTCGTGATGACGTCTGACCACTTCATGATCACAGCTGTTCAGAAATGACATGCGGGATGTTTCAGCAGATAATCTTTATACATCATTATAAATACAGATAAGAACAATCGAACTGCCAATAATATTTCGGCAGATGTACAGAGGAAGATCAGAGAAAATGAAGACCCAGAAAGATTTACGTTTGATCCTGGAGAATATAGATAAAAAAAGCTATCCGGCCTATAAGAGCACCAAGGGAAGCTACACCTTCGGCAACTATGTGCTCAATATTGATCATGTGCAGGGAGATCCTTTTGCAGCGCCATCTGCAGTCAGCGTGGAGGTGCCGGCCTCTATAAACGGTTTTCCAAAGGAATATCGCAGTCAGCGGCACAGGCGGATCGCGCTTGAAGATCTTCTGATCCGTGTTGTCGGGAAGCTGGCGGACGAATGCAGCTATAAGGTAAAGGGATCAGGAAAGAGCGGTCTCATTCAGGTAAGCCGGCCCGGTCAGGAAATACTGGAGAGGACTTCCTGTCATATTGATCCGAATACAGGAGACATTACATTCCGTCTTGACATGGGGTTTCCGGCATCGGGAAGGACTGTCAGGGCGTTTGACCTTGAAAAAATGCTGTTTGAATTCCTGCCGGATTGCGTTGCGGACGGACTGATATTCCGGAATCTGAACAGATCAATGGTTGAAAAGAGAATAGAACTGGCGGATGATCAGATGTTTTTGAGAAATGCGCTGGAGAAGCTGGATCTTTGTGCTTTCGTGGCGAACGGAGCAGTTCTGCCCAGAGAAAGCGGTGTTTCAGACCGGCCTCTTGACAATGCGGTTCCTTTTATATCCCCGGAATCGCTGCGGATAACACTTCAGCTGCCTCACCACGGACAGATCACCGGTATGGGAATAGAAAAAGGTATCACAGTCATTGTAGGAGGCGGATTTCATGGAAAATCCACCCTTCTGAAGGCGATAGAACGCGGAGTTTATAATCATGTGGAAAACGACGGAAGGGAATTTGTCATTACAGATGCTACGGCGATGAAGATCCGGGCTGAGGATGGCAGAAGCATTGCGGGAACCGATATATCGATGTTTATAAATAATCTTCCGGGAAAAAGGGATACACGGCATTTCTATACCGATAACGCCAGCGGAAGCACTTCACAGGCGGCGAACGTGGTGGAAGCTATTGAGGCCCACTCGGGCGTCATGCTGATCGATGAGGACACCAGCGCAACGAACTTCATGGTAAGGGATGAGCTGATGCAGCGGGTGATCAGCAGACATATGGAGCCGATTACGCCTTATATATCCCGTGCCAGAATGATGGCTGATAAAAAAGGAATCTCCACGATCCTGGCAGTGGGTAGTTCGGGGGAATGGTTCTATCATGCAGATACGGTTGTTCAGATGGATCATTATATCCCGAAGGATATTACGAATGAGGCCAAAAAGGCTGCCGAAGCGTATGCGCGGGAGAGACGGGAGCTGGAGGCAATGGCAGAGATCGGACGGGAGGTGACAGGAGCGATCCTTCAGAATCCACAGGGACTGAAGGCCCTTGCGGGCGATCCACAGGAGATGCAGACTTCGGAAGAAAATGATCCGGAAGCAGCGTTAAATGCAGAATTATCTCCGGAATACATCCTGAAGCCGGCGGATACGAAAGAGTTTCCGTCTGCGCCATCTGTACCAGAAGACAATGACAATAAAAAAGCAGTCTCCCATGATGAGAGTATTTCAGAAGACGGGAACGGCAGGTCCTCCGCAGAACTGATCGGAATAGAGGAAGTGCATACAGAGGAGCTTTCTGTTCTTAATGAAGAAACACTTGAGAGAATGGAACAGAAGATTGCCGATCAGATCCATGAGGTGGTCCTGAATGATCAGATATCTAATATGATGGAGACAGACGAGGAGCCTAATATGGAAACAGGCTGGCCGAGGCTGAAGAGAAAACCTCTCCCGGGAAAGGAATTTGCCGGGGAACGGCTGAAAATCAGGATCGACGGAAAGAGCAGTTTCTCTATCGGACGGCAGGTTACCGATCTGCATTATCTGGAACAGCTGTGTGACCCGGAGCAGGCAAGAATGATCGCCGCAATGCTGGTATACGCCGAGCGGAATCTGATGAATGGCAAACTGTCCATGACAGATATCGTTACGGAGCTCATGAATATTGCTGAATTTTCGGGAATGGAGGAATTGATAGGCGGAAGCTATTCGCACGCCGGTTTTGCAATGCCCAGACAGCAGGAGATACTTGCGGGATTCAGCCGCTACAGAGGATTAAAGATGCAGTGGAGAAACGGTCGTAAAGAAAGGCCGGATAGATAAAATGAAGGTTTGTGTCACAGGAAATGATCGTGGTTTCCTGTGACATAAAAAATAAAAAAAGTGCTTATGGCACTTTTTTTATTTTCACGATTTTTTTTATTTTCTCAATGATGAAGGTTTAAGCTTCAGTGATTTTACCTTCTCCATAAATTTTTCTGTAAAAGTAATAGTCTCTTCATCGGGAACACGTTCATAGCCGATGAGCAGACCGCCTTTTTCGGCATAATAACTGCACAGACAAGTAGTTTTCTGTGTCTCGATAAGCTCTGCGTTGCCGAATTTATCCGAGATCAGGGAGGCAAGCGAAGCTGCAGCGTCAGGGTTATTCACATGGGCTATGATGACAGGTCCCCCCTCATATCCGCGGGAAATCATTTCTTTCAGGATGAAGTTCAGTGTTTTAGCAGGTCCGCGCGTTTTGCCCAGTACCTGCAGTTTTCCTTCAGCAGAGGCGGTTCCCGTAAATCGCATGCCAAGGATGCCGATCGTTTTTGCCAGCAGGCCGCTCATCCGTCCGTTTCCCACAAAATTCTTCACCGACTCAAGTGAAAAGATAAGGTCGGTATACCCTCTGTATTCCAAAACCTGATGATAGACCGTGTCAGGGTCGGTTCCCTCGGAAAGTAGCTTCTCGAGGCGGCGGATCATGAAGATCATGCGCGGACCTGTTGCCAGTGAGTCGATCACATAAACATGACGGTCAGGATGTGCCTCTTCGTACATATCCTTGGCGGTCATGGCGCTGTTGTAGCTTCCGGAAAGAGTATGTGTGATCGTGAGACAGAAGATGGTTTCCGCATCCTTGAAGGCGGCGAGCCATTCTCCCGGAGCAGGACAGGCCGACGAGGTCTTTTCCGTGGTGGTAAAGAGGATCTCGTTTAGTTTATCCACGTCTGTCTCAGCGGAATCCACCCAATCGTGCGAGCCTACCATGACATGCATGGGGACGGTTGCAAAGTGTTCGTCAGAGGTGCTCAGATAATTGCACGAAGAATCTGAAACGATTTTATACGACATACTATATTTCCTTTCTAACGGTCGCTCATTCCGCATAATTATCTCAGTGTGAGAAGCTCCCCGCTTCTTAAGCGGCGGGTTATGACAAGCTCGTCTCAGTGAGGATCCAATCTCCCACAGAGATAAACGCTCCGCGCCAAGTCTCGCGGGCGGGACCTGAATTTCAGGAGCAGATACGATCTGGATTTGGGATAGCCATTGCTGCGGGCATAAAAACCATATCTGTAGTTTTTGTGATTCGTATTATCGGTTTTTAGAAAACCGATATATTCATTGTAATTAAATGGTATATACATGTCAAGAGGTTTTGAAAAACCGATGTTGAGTTTTTGATCTGTTTAGTGTATACTGTTTCATGTCAAATAGTCTGACAATAAGGAGTAAAAAAGATTGAAAGCAAGCATTCAGGCTTTTAAAATGCCCAGGTATCATGAAATACCGGATATCGGATTATATCTGGAGCAGACGATCAAATATATAAATGAAGTTCTGTATCCTCTGGGATGTATTGAAGTTACGTCATCCATGGTAAGCAATTACGTAAAGAAAGGATATATAGACCGGCCGGTGAAAAAACAGTACAGCGCAGAGCAGATCGCAAGGCTGTTCTTTCTGGTTATGGCCAAGCAGGTCCTGTCCATGGAGAATATAGTGATACTGTTTGAGATGCAGAAGGCAAGCTACTCCTCTGAGAGTGCTTATAACAGGTTCTGCGATGAGATGGAGGAGACTCTGCGGTATATGTTTGCGCAGAATGACGATACGATCGATGCAAATATGCTTGAAACGCCGGATACGCCGGAGAATAAGATTTTGCGAAGCGTCGTTATCGCGGTTTCACAGATCATTTATCTCAATCATTGTTTTGAAATGCGTCAGGAGGAACTGAAAGAAATGCAGCGCAGTGACGGCAGACTTTTATTCTGAACCGCAGTACAGGATCGGTATTCAAGCCGCAGTGCATGAACAGCCGTTAAGAACAAATGCACTTACTTTGGAGAAGGTGAAAAATATGAGATATCCGGAATTTCTGAAAGAAAAAGGAACGATTGGTTTTATAGCGCCGTCATTCGGCTGCAGCTTTGAGCCGTATATTACTGCTTTCGACAGCGCACAGAGGTTTTTTCGTGAAAAGGGATTTCAGATGGTCATTGGCCCTAACTGTTACGCGGACGCCGGCATCGGCATAAGCAATACGCCCGGGCTTTGCGGAAAGGAACTGAACGAAGCATATCTTTCGGACGAGAGCGATGTTCTGATTTCGTGCGGAGGCGGCGAGCTGATGTGCGAGGTCGTACCATATATCGATTTTGAAAAAATAGCCCGGACCAGACCCAAATGGTACATGGGATATTCAGACAATACAAATTTTACTTTCCTGTCGGCAACCTTGGCCGACACAGCGGCAATCTATGGTCCGTGCGTGGGGGCGTTCGGTATGATTCCGCCGCATGAATCGATAGAAGATGCTTTTGAATTGCTGGAAGGACGAAAAACAGAAATCCATGGATATCGTATGTGGGAGAAAGAAAGTCTTAAAAGCGAGGAAGATCCCACGGCGGCGTACAATCTGACGGAAAAGACTGTTTTTCATTACTATCCGGAGTCTCTGCGGGAAAAAGGTATCTCTGTCAGGGGACGTCTGCTCGGCGGATGTCTGGACTGTCTCAGTATGCTGACGGGAACCAGGTTTGACAAAGTCCCTCAGTTTGCAGATAAATACAAAAAAGACGGTATCATATGGTTCATCGAATCATGCGACCTGAATGTAATGGGGATAAGAAGAGCGCTGTGGCAGATGAAGGAGGCAGGATGGTTTGAAAATGTGAAAGGCTTTCTGATCGGGCGTCCGCTTCATTTCGGCGAAGATATGATGGGACTGGATCAATATTCTGCTGTCACGGGAGCGCTTCAAGAGTTTGGCGTGCCGATCATTATGGATCTTGATATCGGGCATCTGCCGCCTATGATGCCTGTCATCACAGGAGCTGTGGCACAGGTGGAAGCCCGGAGGGATGAGATAAGTATCAGATACTCATTAGAGTAATCATGCAAAGAGGCGCGTGCTGTGCAAAGAAAAGCAGTTTCCGGATCCGCAGGACGTTCCTGCGAAGCGTGGATGTCAGTGCGGTAAGATCCGGGAAACACATAAAAAGTTGTAGAAGAGAGGAAAATCAGATGGCAGTTTATACGAAAGTGAAAGATTACAGGACAAAAGGTCATATGAGCATGATCGACGTTACGAATGATTTCCGTCAGGCGGTTCAGGAAGCGTGCAGAGAAAAAAATATCAGCGACGGCATCATCACCGGGTTCACGACCGGAGGCGTAGCTGCGCTGACAACGCTTGAATTTGAGCCGGGGATGGTCACCAGAGATCTTAAATATGCTCTGGACAAAATATCTCCCTGGCGTGATGAGAATGGACGTCTTGTTTATTACAAGCACCATGAGACCTGGGGGGACGACAATGGTTCAAGTCACATCAAATCCGCGATCCTGTCGCCTTTCATTACGATTCCATTCGTAAACGGAGATATTACGATCGGACCATGGCAGAATCTGACGCTGGTGGAATGTGATACCAGAAATCGTCACAGAGAGATCGTTTTTCAGGTAATGGGTGAGTAAAAAAAATCCGCTTTCCCTGCGCTGCGTCATAGCGCGGGAGAAGCGGATTTTTTTGTTCGTTTCACAGGAAATTGACGAAATTTCCTGTGAAACGAAACCCTCCGGGGGATGC
>DFHP01000192.1:0-24586 GCA_002371335.1 Eubacterium sp. UBA3720 | reverse complement strand
TCGCTCCCCTCAAGATTGAGGGGCTGGGGAGCTGAAGTCCGCTCGCGGACTCTGTTTAGATTCGTTTGGAAAGGGCTTCCAGAGCTTTGCCTCCGGGCTGGAGCCTGAGCCATCCTTTGATACGCTCAGGCGTCACCTGCTCGGCAGAAGCGCCTGGGAAAAGAGTACTGTAAGAGGCTCCCGCACAGGCGTAACGGCAGGCAGTTTCTACATCATCTCCGGAGAGAATACGTGAAACAAACAGTGCGACCATACAGTCGCCTGCGCCTGTAGTATCGACAGTTCGCACCTGGATCGCCGGAATCCAGCCGGAGCAATCTCCCGTGTCATAGAAGCAGCCTTTTTCGCCGCATTTGATAATGACATTTTTCGCGCCCTTGGAACGATACAGGGCAGCGGCCTCCTCGACAGATCTTACGCCTGTCATTTCAAGAGCGTCATAGGCGCTTGGGATAAAGTAATCCAGATGGGGAAGAAATCTCTCGATTCCCGCAAGACCGGCCTTTTCCTTGTCAGGAGCCAGATCGGCGAAGGTCAGCGCTCCCTGCGCATGGTAGATTTGAAGCAGTTCCTCCAGTTTTCCGTATTTTTCCAGTTCAGGCATGGCAAAAAGACTGCCGAGCGTCACGGCTTTGCAGCCTTCCGGTAAAGTTATCGGGCAGTCGCTCCCGCTGATCGTGCTGTGAGCGCCGTAAACGGAAAATGTATGGCGTTCGCCTTTCTCATCCACAAGAACGATAGCTGTTCCTGTGGGATATTCTCTTCGTGTCTGCATGAAATCAGTCAGGACGCCCCTCTTGTGAAGCAGCTGTTTAATGACCTGTCCGTTCTGATCATCTCCCACACAGCCTACAAAAGCCGTTTTCAGACCGGAGTCTGTCAGATATAAGCTTTGATTCGCGCCATCACCTCCGGCCAGGATCTGGATCTGGGAAATACGCTGTTTTTCTTTCCAGACCTGTTTCTGGCCAATGGGTTTTGCCATGATATCAACGACAACGGTACCTATACATAAAACATCCACCTTTTTTCCCATAATGATTCGTTCCTTTCTGAAAAGAGGATCTGCGGGCTTAAACAAAATGTATTCATGACCATTATTCCGGGCAGCCTGCCGCCGCGGAATAACGAAAATATTTCTCACCCTCATTATACTATAATCAGCTGAAGCGGTCAAAGTCCTTGAGGGGCATTGGATGAAGGAACACGGTCTGTTTTGGAGCTGTTCTCCGGCGGCAAAAAGCCTGTCATGAAAGTGGAGAAAAAATGTATCTTACGATATAATCTAATGGTCAGAAAATATAGAGTACGCTTTATACATTACCCCGGCTTTCGTAACAGGAAACTTCCCGCTCTCCCAAGTTCCGCAATTATCTGGTTTTAGAAGTAAAGGAAAGAATAATATGAGACCACAGACACTATTTGAACTTCTGGTCCTGGAGGCTGTTGTATACGGACTTCAGATACTGTTTTATTTCGGCTGCGAAAAATTTCAGAAGGATTTCCATGATGTTTCCAGGAATTTTGATCGGAAAGTCCCGATGATCCCGGCGACTGTGCTGATCTATATGCTCTGGTTTCCCATGATAGGGCTCTTTCCCCTCGCGGCTTTTCGTTCGGATCCGGACGCCGCGTTTATGTATATGATATGCATTATTGTCTGCGATGTTATAAGCATTCCGGTGTATATGATCTATCCTACGACTTTTGAAAGACCGCTGCTTGGAAATACGATGATGGATAAACTGCTTGGATTTGTCCGCGGAGCCAGCTACAGGGGGCTTAACTGTGCGCCAAGCCTGCATTGTTCGCAGTGTTATGTGACGATCGTCTGCGCAATGGTATGCAGGGGTATGCCGATCGCCCTTAAAGCGGTTTTTATTGCGGCAGCAGCTGGCGTTGTCATTTCCACGCAGACGACCAAACAGCATGTGATCATTGACGCGCTGACGGCGATTCCCGTTGCGGCGGCGGCAGCGGCGGCTGGATTTCTGGTCTTATAGGAAATGTTGTTAAAAGTATATGTGGGGAGTTTTAATAATGTTGAAAAAAGGGATGAAAGATGATATAGTAAACGGCGTAACCGCTTTAAGGCGATAGTGCAAATACGCATCGTTAAAATATTAACATTTATGCGGCGGGAATTTTTCTTAAGCCTTCCCGGGTTACATAAAATTAAAGACAAAGAAAACAGGAAAAACTGATAAGGAGTACACTATGTGCGGTATTGTAGGATTTGTAGGCGGTAAACAGGCGGCGCCTATTTTGCTCGAAGGTTTGTCAAAGCTTGAATACAGAGGTTATGATTCTGCGGGAATCGCAGTTCGCGACGGAGAGAAAGATGCGGTAGTCGTCAAAGTAAAAGGACGTCTGAAAGGTCTTGCGGAGAAAACCGACGATGGTCATTCGGTTCATGGAACATGCGGTATCGGCCACACCAGATGGGCTACTCACGGCGAACCGTCTGAGTTAAATGCGCATCCCCATCATTCTGATGATAATTCCGTTGTGGGAGTTCATAACGGTATCATCGAAAACTATATTGAAGTAAAAGAGAAACTGACCCGCAAGGGCTATTCTTTCTATTCTGAGACGGATACGGAGTCTCTTGTTAAGCTGGTAGATTATTACTATAAAAAATATCAGATCGGACCGATCGACGCGATCGCTAAAACAATGGTCCGTGTAAGAGGTTCTTATGCGCTTGCCGTTATGTTTAAGGATTATCCGGGAGAGATCTATGTGGCACGTAAAGACAGCCCCATGATCATCGGAGTGAATGAAGGAGAGACTTACGTAGCGTCTGATGTTCCGGCTATCCTGAAATATACAAAAAACGTATACTATATTGACAGCATGGAAATGGGACGCCTTACAAAGGACGGTCCGGAGTTCTATGACCTGAACGGCGACGTGGTGGAAAAGAAGATGGTCGAGATCGACTGGGATGCGGAAGCTGCAGAGAAGGGCGGCTATGAGCATTTCATGATGAAGGAGATCCACGAGCAGCCAAAAGCTATCGAGGATACGATCCGTTCCGTCGTTACAAATACAGACGAAGCAGATGCTGACAGTCCTCTTAAGATCGATCTGGCGGGCATCGGACTGACAGAAGAAATGATTAAAAGTATCAGCCAGATATACATCGTTGCCTGCGGTTCCGCGTATCATGTGGGAATTGCGGCACAGTATATATTTGAAGATATGGCGGATATTCCGGTCCGGGTTGAACTGGCTTCAGAATTCCGTTACCGCCGGCCGATTCTGGATAAGAACGGTCTTGTGGTAGTTATCAGCCAGTCCGGCGAGACAGCGGATTCGCTGGCGGCTCTTCGCGAATCCAAAGACCTTGGCGTAAAGACTCTCGGAATCGTCAATGTAGTGGGAAGCTCCATTGCCCGTGAGGCCGATTATGTATTCTATACACTGGCAGGTCCGGAGATCGCCGTTGCTACTACAAAGGCATACTCCACGCAGCTGATCGCATCATATCTGCTGGCGATCGATTTTGCCCTTGTACGCGGCGAGATAGATGAGGAAAAGGCGTCCGTGCTTCTGAAGGAGATGCTGACGATACCTTCAAAGATAACAAAGATCCTTGACGACAAGGAGAGGATCCAGTGGTTTGCAAGCAAATTTTCTAACGCTCATGATATCTTTTTCATCGGACGCGGAATCGATTACGCTATTTGCCTTGAAGGCAGCCTGAAGATGAAAGAGATCAGCTATGTTCACTCTGAGGCTTATGCGGCAGGAGAGCTGAAGCATGGAACGATCAGTCTGATCGAAGACGGTACACTGGTAGTCGGCGTATGTACACAGAGCGAGCTTTATGAGAAGACGATCTCCAATCTCGTTGAAGTAAAGAGCCGCGGAGCTTACCTGATGGGTCTTACAAGCTACGGCAAATATGATATTGAGGATACAGCTGACTTCACGGTATTCGTTCCGCGTACGAACGAGTATTTTGCGGCGTCTCTGGCTGTTATCCCACTGCAGCTGATGGGCTATTATGTATCAGTTGCGAAAGGACTTGATGTGGATAAACCAAGGAACCTTGCAAAATCAGTAACGGTAGAGTAAGACATCGCCTCCGCCCGTTTTACGGGTGGAGGCGATTGAAGAAGGAAATGAGGTTGTATATATGCAAAATGACGATCTTCGGAGAGTGACTCCGGAGCAGTCATATAAAAATAAAACGCCGGGTCCTTCCCATGTTTCAGATCAGCCTTCGGAAAATGCAAAAAGGCAGGGCGGCACTGCGGCACTGTCGCAGCACCGCAGACAGCCGGAGAGATCGCGGACGGAAGCGGGAAGGCAGCAGAGAGCTTCCGGCAGCAGAAAGCCGAAGTCTGAATCCGGACGATCCGGCCGTACGCAGAAAAGAAGTTCCAAAGGCGGGCAGATATCTGAAAGAAGAAAAAGACTTGACGAGCTGAATGCGGAATATCCCCGGATCAGGACTACCAGACCGACAGACCGCAAAGCACGCGGCGCGGTCATCACAAAGCCGGAACAAAGGACGCCCGGAGACGGCCATGAAGAAACAGAAGAGCTCTTCAAAGCGCCGGAGAGACGGTATAAACGCGTATCCACCGGTTACGATCCGCAGGGTAAGAAAAATCATTACGAACCAGGTAAAAGAAATCAGAAAAACGCCCGTGTAAGGGGAACCCCGGAAAATAAAAACGGTTATGCAGTTCATACGGAGAATATTTACCGTCAGAGTGAGGAGCTTGACAGCTCTCATGCGAGATCCGCATGGACAAAGGAGAAAGAGAAGGAGCTGATGAGGCGCGAGGCTCTGCGCATGAAAAAGCGCGAGCAGCAAAAAAAGGCCAGGAAAAAGAAAGTACGCATCACGCAGACTTTCGCAGCCTGCATTGCGCTGATCGTCCTTCTGGCGGTTGGAATAACGGTCAATGGACGGGTCAGCGGCGAGGGCGTCTTTGGGAACACCGGAAATGCGGCGGAAGGTCACGTCTCCGGCAGCACAGTGACTGTTGAACAAGAAGATGTGACAGATGAAAGCGATGCTTCGGAAGAGGATGTAAGCGATGGATCTGAAGCGCCGGCGGTATCGTTCTCTTCGAATCTTCCGGAGGTAAGCTCTGCTTCGGATAAAGAAGATACTGACAATGACGGCGGCAAAAGTGACAGAGAGCCGATGTTTGACGCGAAGCTTGACGTTCCGGTCACCACAGGAAGCCGCACAGCCGAAGATGGCGTTCAGGTGGGGATCGCATGGACAGGAAACATGGTCAGCAGCGATAAGATACCCTCAATCGAGCTTTTGTTTTATCAGGCTATAGTACAGGCGGGAGCGGAGCCGGTCTTTCTTGACAAGGCATCCGATGAAGCCAGCGCAGCGGCTGTTCTGGACGGCATTGACTGTCTGGTCGTATGCGGCGGTTCGGATATAGATCCGGCGATCTACGGCGAAACAGCGGGAGAATTCTTTGAAGGTCCTGCTTTTACGGAACGGGATATATCGGATTTCTGGGTACTGGATGTGGCTATCCGGTCAGATATTCCGACACTTTCAGTCTGCCGCGGAATGCAGATGCTGAATGTTGTCTGCGGAGGCTCCCTTGTGCAGGATATTCCTTCTGAGATCGGCACGTCAGTGCTTCATCGGGAGTCGGATGGAGATGATTTTGTCAGCCATAATATAACGATCAGGCAGGAAGGACTTCTTTGGAGTCTGGAAATGATGGGAAGCAAAAGCGTAAATTCCTTCCATCATCAGTGTGTCAAGGAGCTTGGAAAGGGCCTGACGGTAGACGCGACGGCAGACGACGGCGTGGTGGAAGCCATTGAAATGGACGGAAAACGATTTATGCTGGGACTGCAGTATCATCCTGAGAGAGCGCTTGCGGACGGAGAAACCAGTTATTTGACGTATTTTCAGGCGCTCATCAACGCGGCAGCCTGACAGATGATATACTGAAATTTCCGTATGTCATTTCTGACTTTTTTATCTCGACCGGCTTTTCAACTCAGTCAGGGAGTCTCCCGCCTCTGCAGGCGGCAGGAACGCCAGAGGCGTTTTTGAACGCAAAGCGGGAAGTAAAAATATATACCAGAACCATTGAGAGTTAAAAGAGAGGGAAGGAGGTTGTTATGTTAAAGAATCCGGAGAAAACAAAAAATGAGATCGTAGAGTGGATCAGAGAGTATTTCAGGAACAACGGACCGGAATGTACTGCCGTAGTGGGAGTTTCCGGGGGCAAGGATTCCAGCGTTGCAGCTGCTCTTTGCAAAGAGGCTCTCGGAAAGGACCGTGTGATCGGAGTTATGATGCCCAACGGCGTTCAGAGTGACATCAGTGATTCACAGGATCTTATCAGATTTCTGGGGATCCCGAATCTGACAGTGAACATTCAGAAGGGTGTCGACGGTCTGTATGAAGCCATCAACAGCGAGCTGGCAAAAGGAAGTATAGCAGGAGTTGAGTCCTTATCCAGAGATTCAATGATCAATACGCCGCCGCGTCTGCGCATGAGTACATTATACGCTGTCGGACAGGCGCTGCCAAAAGGCGGACGCGTTGTAAATACCTGCAATCGTTCTGAGGATTATATCGGATATTCTACCAAATACGGCGATGCGGCAGGTGATTTCAGTCCGCTTTCAAACCTTCTGGTCCATGAAGTGATCCAGATAGGCGAAGTACTTGGACTGCCGGAGCGCTTTACCAGAAAGACACCTTCAGACGGGCTGAGCGGTATGTCTGATGAGGATAAGATCGGATTCACCTATGCTGTGCTCGATCACTATGTGCTTACAGGAGAGTGCGAAGACGAAGAGACGAAAAAGAAAATTGACCGTATGCACCGTCTGAATCTCCATAAGCTTCAGCTGATGCCTGCATATAAGATCTCTGACGAAGATCATGAATAAGATCCTGACATTAAGAACGTCAGGTACGGCATGCTTTGTATAGTCTGATGAAAAATGAAACTGACTGCAGGGCTTAAAGCGAAAAAAGACCGAATATGATACCCCCGGGCAGGAAACCGGAAAACAGAGCCTGCCCGGGGGCGTTTTTATCTCAGGGATTCGTTTCGCTCTTTTCGGGGCTGTGGGAAGGGAACGGAAGTTTCGCGGCAATATCGAAAGGTTTGTAATTTGTAAAAAAAGAAACTATAATAATAAAAAAACTAAAACCTGCTGCAGATTGAAAGAAATATAAAGCCGGACGCTTCCGGGTTGTAAGAATAATGTGAAGACAGTTTATATCAGTGTGAGAAGACACCCGCGCCAAGTCTCGCGAGAGAGACTTGAACGGAAGAATATGACTGAAACGGCGGCTGAAGGGATGGATGAGGATGGTATTGAATGAATACGAATGAAAGGAATACGGATCAGTACCGCAGAATGACTGAAACGTCATTGTCGGAATTGTTGGTCAGACTGTCGATCCCGGCGATCCTGAGCATGCTTGTGACCAGCATTTATAATATGGTGGATACTGCTTTTGTAGGACAGCTGGGAACGAGTGCCAGCGGCGCTGTAGGTATTGTATTCAGCCTGATGGCGATACTTCAGGCCGTCGGTTTTATGTTCGGACAGGGTTCGGGCGCTATTATTTCCAGGTCGCTGGGTAAGAAAGATATCGAGAAGGCATCGGAAGTGGCGTCTACAGGTTTTTTTCTTTCGTTTTTTATCGGCATTATCCTGGCGTGCGTCAGCATGTTTTTTCTGGATCAGCTGGTCTTGACGCTGGGGAGTACAGAGACGATAGCTCCGTACGCAAAGACGTATTGCTTTTATATTATATTGGCGGCACCGTTCATGATGTCGTCGTTTGTCCTGAATAATATTCTTCGATTTGAAGGAAGAGCCGCGCTTGGTATGATCGGCATGATGGCCGGCGGCTTTCTCAATATGATAGGTGACCCCATCCTGATGTTCGGATTGAATATGGGTATCGCGGGCGCGGGATTATCCACGGCGCTCAGCCAGATCATCAGCTTCTGTATTTTGCTGAGTATGTTTATTCGAAGGAAAACACAGGTTCGCCTTTCTCCGGGGCTGATATCTGTCAGACCGGCCCTGATCGGGGATATTGCCGCTACAGGGCTTCCGAGCCTGATCCGTCAGATGCTGGTGAGCATTGCTACCATGATATTGAATATTCAGGCTGCAAAGTACGGAGATGCAGCCGTTTCTGCCATGAGCATTGTTTCGAGGATCGGAATGTTTATCTTTTCCTTCGGACTTGGTATCGGACAAGGGTTTCAGCCGATCTGCGGTTTTAATTACGGCGCAGGCAAATACGGCCGCGTAAGGAAAGCCTTCCGGCTTACGTCATCGGCGGCGTCCGGTGTAGTCGCCTTTATAAGTATCATTGTTATTGTGTTTTCGGGAATGCTGATCCGCGTTTTCAGAGATGATCCGGAGGTTATCCGGATCGGGACGAGAGCCTTGAGGCTTTACAGCGTTTCAATCATTTTTGTGCCGTTTGGAATGGTAACGGAAATGATGTTTCAGAGCACAGGGCATAAGATAGGCGCTGCGGTCATGTCCACGCTCCGCAGCGGTATGATCTTTATACCCCTGCTTTTGTTCCTTGGTTATTTCAGAGGGCTTGCCGGTATTCAGGAAGCACAGCCTTTAGCATATGTATTATCAATTATCCCTGCAATTATCATGGCGGTATGGTTTTTCAGAAAGCTGCCGCGGGAGGAGGAAAAATGAGTTTAAATTTGGATGAGATAATGGAAAGTATGTTGGAAATAGTTCGGGAGGCGGGGCAGAAATCGATTGAAATGCAGGAAAATGAATACAGCTGGGGAGATTACGCGGATGTGGACATGGAGATCGAGATTTTTCTCCGGGAACGTCTCGGAAGTCTGATACCGGGTTCGGGTTTTCTTACTGAGAGCTTCATTTCACAGCCAAGCGAAGTGGCTAACTGGATCATTGATTCAATAGACGGAAACGTAAATTTCAAGAACAGACTGCCTTACTCTGTTTCGGTGGCTCTTGAAGTGAGCGGAATGACAGAGATCGGTATCGTGTATGAACTGCCGATAGGCGTTATCTATTGTGCGCAGAGGGGAAAAGGCGCATACAGGATCAGTAAGGACCGCAGGGTGCAGATCCGTGTGAGCAGTTTTCCCGAGGATGAGGGACTGGTCCTGTTTGGATTTTCATATGACAGAGAAAAAATGGTGCCGATGCTGCAGATGATGGAGAAATTCGCTTCTTTTGCAACGGATCTTAAACGTATCGGTCCGGCTTCCGTTGATATATGTAAGGTGGCGGAGGGAAAAGCAAAACTGTATGTAGAACAGGATCTGAAGGAATGGGATTATATGGCAGGCGAACTGATCCTGAAGGAAGCCGGCGGCGCGGTGGCTCATTATGATGACTTCCTGATCTTTGGAGTGATCGAGGCCACTGCCGAGGCGAGAAGGATCATCCGCGGATACTGACCGGAAAGGAAGTGTTTATGCATTATGTCGTAGGGGATGTGCATGGATGTTATGATGAAATGATCTCCATGCTGAACAGAATAGAGGCGCGGGACCCTGCGGCAGAATTCATTTTTGTAGGTGATTTTGTCGACAGAGGACCGCAGGTGATGAGGACCTTGCATTGGGCGATGGAAAATATCACTGAGAATGGAAAGTATCAGAGCGTTCTGGGAAATCATGAAGATATGATCATGGAATGGTATCCGCATTTTGTCATTGCTTATGAAACAGGGGGCGAAATTCCGGAGACGTACTACGATTTTAAGGAAACGGCGGAAGAAGAGGGAATCCTTGAGCCTGAAGCGCTGGAGCCGGTTATCGGTTTTTTTCAAAATCTTCCGCTGAAAAAAGACCGTTTTATCAACGGGGTTCACTTTGTGATCGCGCATGCATGGAAACCCGAGGTTTTTACGCTGGATAAAAGAAACGCCTATCTTTGGGCCAGGAAGAACCATTATCATGGTCCGGAGGTGATCGTTCACGGACATACGCCGACTATCGTTAACGAATTTTACGGAAAAGGCCACCGGGCCGGCAGGATCGTTTACGGAAAAAACTCGATCAATGTGGATGGAGGATGCTGTTTCCGTGAGAGAAGAACAGAGGATATATGTCATCTGTGCGCAGTCTGCCTTGAGACGCTGGAGGAGTTTTATGAGCCTGACGATTTAAACGGCGAAAATACGGGCGTCAGAGGCAGAGAAGAAAAAGCAGAGATAAACGCAGGAAGTTTTCGGAAAAAGGATATAAAAGCCGCGCTGTCCGGGAAAAAAACTAGACAGAAAAGTCAGGGGCCCATGTCAGATTATCTGGACAGAAAATACCGGGCTGATATTCTGGCACAGATGAAAAAGCAGTAATATGTAACGGAAGGCCGCCGGCAGATGAGAGGGAGAAATAAAGAGGTGCATATGGAAAAGAGTACAGTATACAGAAGAGGAATCGGCAATCAATACTATCTTGTTTACAAAAATGACGGTACAGCCTGGTTCGGCGTAACAGGACAGAAGGAGCTGGTTCCGGTACGATATGATGAAGGCAGGGGCCTGTATCCGAGAGAAAGCGCATATGAATATGAATTTGATAAGATCCTTCTGATGATCACGCCGGGAGACAGGACGGTTTATCTGGAAGACGGAGGCCTGAATCTATATCCGGAGGATATGAACGGAAAGGCGTATGAATACGGACCTGCCGAGGAGATCACGGTTGAGAGTGAAAATGCCTTTGATTCTTATGATCTTCAGATAATAGAGAAGTTTGAAGCCGCATCGGCCGGAAATCCGGATAATAATGAAACGGGGATATATGAGATCTGGCTCGCTGCTCCTGCGGATGGGAATAAAGTCCTTCTGCTATCCGGCGTGGGCGGGGAAGAGAAATGCAATGCGGTCCGCGATATCCGGAAGGATGTGCTGACACGGGAATTTATTGAAACGGTTGATGAAGAACTGTTCCGGTTCCTGGTCGGCATTGATATGGATGCTTAGAGAAAAAGAGTGTGAAAAATAGTCTTCCGTGACTATTTGCGCCGCCGGCCGAAGCAGGCGGAATGGAGATTAACATGCACTATGTCATAGGGGATGTACATGGGTGTTTTGATGAAATGATCACCCTGATCAAAAAAATAGAATCGGCAGACTCGGACGCCCGCTTTGTGTTCGTGGGGGATTTTTTTGACAGGGGTCCGAAGGTATGGGACGTGCTGATGTGGGCGATGGAAAACATTACGCCTGACGGCAAATATCAGTCGGTCATGGGAAATCATGAGCTCTACGCGCTGTACTGGTACAAAGATTTCAGGAAATGGGAGACGACGGTTTATCCGAAGACAAAATCTCTGGATGATCTCCCGAAAGCACAGTATGACCTTCATATCTGGGCAGGGAGGATGAATGCGCTGAGCAGTGAAAAGCTTCTTCCCATACTTCAGTTTTTTCTGAATCTGCCCTTCGAAAAGCAGTTTGTCATGCAGGGCAGGGACGGGAAGACCATACGATACAGAATAGTACACGCATGGGTACCGGGTCCGGAGGATGATACGCCCGAAAAGCAGCAGGCGGTGTATCTTTTCGACAGACATTTTACCGGAAATACGGAAAATGATGATATTATCGTCTGCGGTCATACGCCCACCTGTTCTCCGGTGTTCTATGAGCAGGATAAAACGACAAGACCGGGTATGATCTCATATAGGAAAAACGCGATCCACATCGACTGCGGGTGCAGCTATAAGCCGTATTTTAATGAGTATCCGTGCATGCTGGGCGCCATCTGTCTGGAAACGCTGGAAGAAATATATCCATGTTCGCTCAAAGAGCGCATGGTCGTAAGCCCGGACGCCCTTGATGAGCCCTGGAAAGCTAATGCGGCGCTGTACAAACTCAAATACCTTCTGAAAAAAAACAGGTACAGAGAGGAAATGCTGAAACGCCTTTGATTCACAGGATGAGCTTTCCTGCATGAAAAATGAAATCGAGCGCCAGATTCAGACCCGGAGCAAGACTGTCCTTCAGCAGATATTCTTCCCGGGTGTGAGCGCCTTTGCCGCGGCAGCAGCCGAGGCATACTGAAGGGATCCCTTTGGAAAGAGGGATATTACAGTCAGTGGAACCCCGGGAAAAGACAGGTTCTTCCGGATAGTGCTTTCTCAGGTAATGCGCTGCCAGAGCAGTCAGTTTTTTCTGTTTTTCCATATCTACATCACCCATGCAGGGGCGTTCTCCGATAAGGTCGCAGCTGATCCGGGGAAGGTGTGAAGTGTGTTTTTTTTCATGATCTGCAGATTGGATGTCTGCAGATGAAACTTCTTTACCGCTATCTTTCATAAAGCCTTTGCGGGTGCGGGTCAGGATTTCACGAAGCTTCTCGTCCATGACAGAGAGGGAATCCCGGTCGTCTGAACGAAATTCGAACAACATTTCCGCAGACTGCGCGATAGTATTTACAGAAGTACCGCCTTTAACAGTACCTACGTTAAAGGTGGTTTTTCCTTTTTCAGGGAGAGAAAGAGAGTATAGTTCGGATATTATCCCGGAAAGTATCGCGATGGCGTTATCATTTCCGAAATCCCGGAAGGAATGTCCGCCTTCTGTGGCGACGTTGATTTTATAGCGAAGAGATCCGATCGGTATGGTTACGATTTCTTCGTATATGCTGTCGAAGGCAATGAACGCTTTTATCCGATGCCCGTAATCGCTGATCAAATGACGTGTGCCCTTCAGGTTTCCAAGACCCTCCTCGCAGGAATTGATCACAAGGAGAAGCCCGGTTTCATTTTCGTCAGATGTATGGGCGGCGTTCTCCGAAAGAAGCTTCGCAGCCCACAGTAAAGCCGCAACGTGAACACTGTTATCGCTGATTCCGGGACAGTGCAGCTTTTCCCCGTCGTCATGGAACGGCAGCGGCGTCAGATCCGGAAATACCACATCGCTGTGGGCGGAAAAAACCACCAGAGGGTTTGTTCCGGAATCGCCGAACCGTATGATTACATTTTTTGCCTTATCGGCAAAAGCGTTCCTTACGCCGTTTTGCGAAAGCCACTTAAGGCAGAAATCTACACGCTGATCCTCCTGCCCCGACGGGGCGGGGATGGCAGAAAGGGTGCGCAGCAGATCATACGCTTCCCCGGGATATTCATTATAATAAGTATTCATGATCGATGTTATTCTCCGTGACAATTGTATTTAACCGTTTACATATATCTGTATTGTAGCATATTTTTCCTGGAAGGTATAATGTGCGCGGCTGCGGTCAGGCTCTGACAGGATGGAACTGTTACAGATTCCACCGGAGCCGATCTGACACTTTTCTAATGCTTATGTGCGTGATAAAATGTAATTGGAGAAGAGGACTGCTGCAGACAGTGATCGTATAATGTAAAGAGAGCCTTAAGGATCTCCAGTGCCTCATCCGGTAAACATGCAGATAGTAGTCGTATAATGTATGGAGGGTAATCATGATCAGAAGAAAACAAGATGTTAATGTCAGGATCTCAAAAAACGCGCGCGGCGGTCCGGGAGAGGTTTATTTTCATGACTTCATGGTAAAAGAGGATGCTCCGGGACATGGAAGGCTGTTCAGCAAGGTCGTTATACCTCCGGGTGCAGGTATAGGATATCATGAGCACACAGATGAGTTTGAGGCGTTTTATATTATCAGCGGCGAAGCTGTGATCAATGATAACGGCAAAGAGAAGAAACTGCTTCCCGGCGATCTTCATATCTGCAGGAATGGAGACGGACACGGCGTCACGAATAAGGCAGAACAGGATCTGGTAATGATCGCCCTGATACTTAACGATCTGGCATAAAGCGGCCGGTTTAAGGGAAATTCTGATAAGATCAATGTGTTTCCGTTATGGCCGGGAAATCAGACAAAGGAGAAGACTGGAAATGACAATGTTTTATATGCCTGTAAAGGTTTATGATGAGCCGGAGGCTGTTCTGAAGAATGGCTCGCTCATGAAAAAATACGGAAAGAAGGCGCTGATCGTTACCGGCAGATCTTCCGCGAAAAAGAACGGATCATACGATGACGTGTGCAGAGCCTGTGATGAAAACGGCATTGCTCATGTCCTTTTTGATCAGGTGGAGGAGAATCCGTCCACAGATACGATCATCAGGGCAAGAGATTTTGCGTTGAAAGAAGGAGCGGATTTCGTTATCGGCATCGGGGGAGGATCGCCAATGGACGCGGCGAAGTCTATTGCGCTTATGATTCGTCACAGCGATAAGGGAAAAGAGTATCTGCATCAGGAGGGGCAGCCCGGTGATACTGTACCGATCGTGCTGGTTCCTACCACATGCGGTACGGGTTCAGAGGTGACTGCGGTCTCAGTACTTACCGTCCCTGAGAAGCAGACAAAAATTTCCATGAAGCATAAGGTATTCGCGGATCTGGCGTTTATAGACGGGAAATATCTGGCGGCTGCGCCGGCGTCTGTTCTGTGCAATACCGCGTTCGACGCACTGACGCATATGTATGAGAGCTATATAAATGTGAAGGCTTCCGATTACAGCAGAATGTGCGTTCATTCCGGTCTGGTAATGTGGAGCAGAAGCCTTGATATCCTGAGAGGAAATAGACAGCCGTCGGCTGAGGATCTTACAAACATGATGAGAGCGTCCATGATGGCGGGTATGGCGATCGCCCTGGCCGGAACAGTGCTTCCTCACGGCCTGAGTTATTCCCTCACATATAAAATGAAGGTGCCGCACGGCAAAGCGGTAGGTTATTTTACGGCAGGATATCTTGCGGAGGCAGATTCAAAGGATCGTGATTATCTTCTGCATACGGCAGGCTTCAGGGATCTGGAGGATTTCCAGGCTGTGCTGCTGAAGGCCTGCGGAGATGTGGAAGTGCCTGATGAAATACTGGAGGGCGCGATAGATGAGTTGAGCGCGAATACGGCAAAGCTTTCCGCAGTTCCGTTTCCGTGCGACCGCGGTACGCTCGAAAGGATCGCTTTCTATACCAAAAATCATAAGTCCGGGAAATAAAGCGCGGTAAATTGGGAGAGTTTTGTTAATAGAAATAAGAATGATACAGGTTTCGGCCCGGCCGCCGAAGCCTGTATTTTTTGTCTGCAGTCAAAAAAAAATTAGCACTCACCTATTGACAGTGCTAACAACGAATGATATATTATATTCGCGGGTTGAAAAGTAGACATAAAAACCAACGTTGCGTTGGGAGGTGACATGATGAATATTAATAAATTTACACAGAAATCTTTGCAGGCGGTCCAGGATCTTGAGAAGACCGCGTATGATTTTGGAAATCAGGAAATAGAACAGGAGCATTTGCTCTACATCCTGCTCCGTCAGGAAGACAGCCTGATCTTGAAAATGATCGAAAAAATGGAGATCAATTCGGAACATTTCATGAACAGGATAGTGCAGGCTATCGACCAGAAAGTGAAGGTGCAGGGCGGAAAGCCCTATATCGGTCAGTATTTGAATAAGACGCTTATCTACGCGGAAGATGAAGCGAAAGCCATGGGAGATGAATATGTTTCGGTTGAACATCTTTTCCTCGCAATGCTGAAAGAGCCTAACAGCAGTATGAAAAAGATATTCAAAGAATATGGCATTAACCGTGAGAGGTTTCTTCAGGCCCTGAGCACAGTCAGGGGAAATCAGAAGGTTACCACCGATAATCCGGAAGCTACCTATGATACCCTGAAAAAATACGGACAGGATCTGGTTGAGAGGGCCAGAGAGCAGAAGCTGGATCCGGTCATCGGCCGGGACAGCGAGATCAGAAATGTTATCCGCATACTTTCCAGAAAGACAAAGAATAATCCGGTTCTGATCGGTGAGCCCGGAGTGGGAAAGACTGCCATTGTTGAAGGACTTGCCCAGAGGATCATAGCAGGCGATGTGCCTGAAAGCCTTAAGGATAAAACAATTTTTTCTCTGGATATGGGTGCGCTGGTTGCAGGAGCGAAGTACAGGGGCGAGTTTGAAGAGCGTCTTAAGGCGGTACTGGAGGATGTGCGCAGAAGCGAAGGAAGGATCATTCTGTTTATTGATGAGCTGCATCTGATCGTCGGAGCCGGAAAGACGGAAGGCGCCATGGACGCGGGAAATATGCTTAAGCCGATGCTGGCAAGAGGCGAACTGCATTGTATCGGAGCGACTACCCTTGATGAATACAGAAAGTATATTGAAAAGGACGCCGCGCTTGAGAGAAGGTTCCAGCACGTCATGGTGGACGAGCCTACTGTGGAGGATACTATCTCCATCCTCAGGGGACTGAAGGACAGATATGAAGTGTTCCACAAGGTAAAGATCACTGACGGAGCTCTCGTATCGGCAGCGGTCCTTTCAGACAGATATATTTCAGAGAGATTCCTGCCGGATAAGGCTATTGACCTGGTGGATGAGGCCTGTGCGCAGATCAAAACGGAAATGAATTCCCTGCCATCCGAGCTGGATGAGATGAACAGGAAGATCATGCAGATGCAGATCGAAGAAACTGCGCTAAAAAAAGAGGAGGATGCTCTAAGCCGTGAGCGTCTGGAAAATCTGAGTAAAGAGCTGGCAGATCTGAAGGATAAGTTTACGGCGCAGAAGGCGCAGTGGGAAAATGAAAAGAATGCTGTGGACCGGGTCTCGGCTATCCGTGAACAGATCGATGATATTAACAAACAGATTGAGCAGGCACAGAGAAATTATGACCTGACAAAGGCGGCTGAGCTGCAGTACGGCGAACTTCCCAAACTGAAGGAGCAGCTGGCAAAGGAAGAGGAACTGGTACATTCGAAGGATCTGTCCATGGTGCATGAGAGTGTGACAGAGGAAGAAATTGCAAGGATCATATCCAGGTGGACCGGTATTCCGGTGGCAAAACTCACAGAGGGAGAAAAAGCTAAGATCCTTCATCTGGAGGATGACCTGCACCGGCGTGTGGTAGGTCAGGATGAGGCTGTAAGTCTGGTGACAGACGCGATCATCCGTTCCAAAGCAGGCATCAAGGATCCTACCAAGCCTATCGGCTCCTTCCTGTTCCTTGGACCCACAGGCGTAGGTAAGACAGAGCTTGCGAAGACCCTTGCGGAGCGGATGTTTGATGATGAGAATAACATGGTCCGTATCGATATGAGCGAATATATGGAGAAATTCTCCGTATCGCGTCTGATCGGAGCGCCTCCGGGATATGTAGGATATGACGAAGGCGGCCAGCTGACGGAGGCAGTGCGCCGCAAACCATATGCGGTAGTTTTGTTTGACGAGATTGAAAAAGCGCATCCGGACGTGTTTAACGTCCTGCTTCAGGTGCTGGACGACGGCCGTATCACGGATTCACAGGGAAGGACGGTTGATTTCAAGAATACGATCCTGATCATGACATCAAATATCGGATCTCAGTATCTGCTGGACGGAATAAGGGAAGACGGTTCCATCAGTGAATCATCACAGGAGATGGTAAGAACAGAGCTCAGGGCTCATTTCCGTCCTGAATTTCTGAACAGGCTGGATGAAGTCATTATGTTTAAGCCGCTGACAAAGGATAACATAAGTCACATTATAGACCTGCAGGTGGCAGATCTGAACAGACGTCTGTCCGATCAGCAGCTCCGCATAGAACTGACTCCCGAAGCCAGAGATTTTGTAACAGAAAACGGATATGATCCGACGTACGGCGCTCGTCCGCTGAAGCGTTATATACAGAAGAACGTAGAAACTCTTTCGGCGAGACTTATCCTTTCGGGAAAAGTCCGTGAAGGAGATACGATACTGCTTGATGTGGAGGACGGTCATCTCGCTGCGAAATGATACGTTCAGGATACGTCGTTTGAAAAAAAGATATTGTGCCGCAAAAATGGCAGCGTTTCGGGGAGGATGGAGCTCTTTTGAGGAGAATCATCCTTTTCGAAGCGCTGTTTTTGCTGTATAATCAAACGTGCTATAATCTGTGAAGATAATTATTTAAGAAAGAAACGGGAGCAGGATATGGAAGCTTATTCTGATTTTGCGCAGGTATATGACCTGTTTATGGACAATGTGGATTATGACAGATGGGCGGAATACCTGGTTGAATTTCTGAAGAAAAGAGGCTTATCAGAAGGCCTTGTCTGTGAGCTTGGGTGCGGAACGGGCAATATGACCGAACGGCTTGCCGCGGCGGGATATGATATGATCGGTATCGATTCCTCGCCGGAAATGCTGGAAGAGGCTATGGAAAAAAAGGAAAGATCCGGATCGGATATCCTTTACCTAATGCAGGATATGAGAGAGTTTGAGCTTTACGGAACGGTCGGGGCCGTGATAAGTGTCTGTGACTGTATCAACTATATCACGGAGGAAGACGATCTGCGGGAGGTTTTCCGGCTTGTCAATAATTACCTGGATCCGGGCGGACTGTTTCTTTTTGACCTGAATACGGAGGCAAAGTATAAGGCTATCGGTTCAGGGGTGATCGCCGAGAACCGGGAAGAGGGAAGCTTTATCTGGGAAAATATTTATGATGAAGAACAACGGCTGAACGAGTATATGCTTACGATCTTTATCCCGGAGAAGAATGGCCTTTACAGGAAGCATGAGGAGATCCATCTCCAGAGAGCCTGGAGGGTGGAAGAGGTCAAAGAGTGCCTTCGGGAAGCCGGAATGGAATTCGTGGATGCGTGGAAGGCTTATACGGATGATCCACTTGGTGAAGATACGGAGCGCATGCATATTCTGGCGAGGGAAAAAAGGACAGAGGGCAAGTTCTATACAGATGAACAATGAACGTAAAGGAGTTAACGATAAATTATGGATTACATTGTAAGAGCGACAGCGGCAAATGGTTATGTCAGAGCATTTGCGGCAAATACACATGATATGGCAGAAAAGGCAAGAAGCATTCATCATACTACCCCCGTGGCCACTGCAGCGCTGGGAAGACTGATGACTGCCGGAGCCATGATGGGAGTAATGATGAAGGGTGAGGAAGATCTTCTCAGCCTGACCATCCGCAGTGAAGGGCCTCTTCAGGGAATGACAGTCACTGCAGATTCCAGAGGAAACGTGAAGGGTTTTCCATATAATCCAAACTGTCCGCTTATGGTGAATTCCATGAACAAACTGGATGTAGGAGGCGCCATGGGTCCGGGAATGTTGACTGTGGTCAAAGATCTGGGCCTGAAGGAGCCATATTCCAGCCAGGTGGATCTGCAGAGCGGCGAGATCGGTGATGATCTGGCGTATTATTTCACGCTGAGCGAGCAGACACCTTCGTCTGTAGGCGTAGGCGTTCTGGTAAATCAGGATGAAAGCGTACAGCAGGCAGGAGGCTTTATCATCCAGCTTATGCCGGGATTTGACGATTCCGTGGTGGACAGGCTGATGGAAAATCTGTCAGGGGTAAAATCTGTCACTGAGCTTTTGTCCGAGGGACTTACTCCCGAAGAAATACTTGAGAAGCTGCTGGGAAATCTGGGCCTTGAGATCAATGATACGATGCCGTGTGCTTTTAACTGCAACTGCAGCCGTGAACGGGTCAGAAAAGCACTGCTCAGCGTGGGAAAGAAAGAGCTTCGTTCCATGATTGCGGAAAACAGACCGGCTGAGCTGGTGTGTGATTTCTGCAATACAAAATACATATTCACCGTAAAGGAATTACAGGAATTAATCTGATAGAAAACAGGAGGCTGCCGCAATCGTCATTTTCTGATGCTATGCGGCAGCTATATTTCATATCATGGAAATCCATGATATGAAACCCTCCGGGAGGATGCACACGCCGCACAGAGGAAAGCAGCAAAGCTACTGTGCGGCGGCGCGCAAAGTCCGGTTCGCTACTCACAAGATTGAGAGACGGGGGAGTTGAAATCCGCTCGCGGACTTTGTTCTGTCATGGAAATCCATGATATGAAACCCTCCGGGAGGATGCACACGCCGCACAGAGGAAAGCAGCAAAGCTGCTGTGCGGCGGCGCGCAAAGTCCGGTTCGCGCGTCTTAAGATAAATAAAAAAACTTTGGGAGGAAACAGATGGCGCTTCAGATCGTGGCCGGCGGCAGCGGCGCGGGAAAATCGTATAAGGTATACAGCGAACTGATCCAAAGATCAGCAGAACATCCGGAACAGAATTTTATCGTTATCGTTCCGGAACAGTTTACGATGCAGACCCAGAAGGATCTGGTCCGGAGACATCCGAACAAAGGGCTGCTGAATGTGGATGTGCTGAGCTTTAACAGGCTTGCGTACCGTGTGTTCGGGGAAGTGGGGGGGGACAGATACCCTGTTCTTGAAGAAACGGGAAAAAGCCTGGTAGTGCATAAAGCAATACTTGACGCGTCTGCCGGCAGAGAACTGACAGTTCTTAAAGGTACGCTGGAAAAGAGCGGCGCGCCCGATCAGATGAAATCGCTGATATCAGAGCTTATGCAGTATGGCGTATCTCCGGAACAGCTGACCGGATGGGTCGAAAAATCAGGTCTGGAAAGCCTGCTCGGAAGAAAGCTTTTGGATGTGCAGAATATCTACCGGAGATTCAGGGATTATCTGAACGAAAAATATATGACGACTGAGGAGATGCCTGAAGTACTCTGCCGCGTGATCGGAAAGTCTGCTTTTGTCAGGGGAAGCACGGTCGTACTTGATGGGTTTACCGGTTTTACGCCCATGCAGCATCTGGTGCTGGCGAAGCTTATGAAACTGTGCAGGGAAGTGATCCTGATCGCTTCCATAGACCCGCGGGAGGATCCCATGAAAAAAGATGGTTCTCACAGGCTTTTTCATATGAGCAAGGTAATGATCCGCAAGGCGGTACAGATCGCGGGAGAAAACGGATGCGAGGTAAGACCGATCCGGTGGATCGATGGGAAAGAGAAAGGACGGTTCTGTAACGCGCCGGCCCTTGGTTTTCTGGAAAAAAATATTTTCCGGTACGGCAGAAGAGTCTTCGATAAGGAGCAGCAGGAGATCCATCTGTATGAAGCGGCAAATCCCGCAAAGGAGATGCGGAGGATCGCGGAAATGATCCGCAATCTGATCCGACGGGAGGGATTAATGTACAGAGATATAGCCATTGTCAACGGAGATATGGAAACGTATGGCAAAGAGGCGGCAGCGGCCCTTGATGAGGCGGAGATCCCTTATTTTCTGGATCAGAAACGTTCTGTACTTCGCAATCCCATGGTGGAATTTGTGCGTTCCGCGCTGGAAATGGCGTCAAAAAGCTATTCTTATGAAAGCGTGTTCAGGTTTCTGAAGTCCGGCATGACAGATTTCACGCCGGGAGAGATAGATGTGCTGGAAAACTATGTCCTTGCGATGGGAATCAGAGGAAGGAAACAGTATGAGTCCGCCTGGATCCGCATCCCGAAGGGAATGAGACCGGCAGAGATGGAGAATATCAATCTCCTGAGACAAAAGTTCTGCGAAATGACAGATGATTTTGCCAAAGGAATGTCTGAGCGGAACACTACACTTCGAAGGAAATGCGAGGTGCTGTATGCTCTGCTGACCGGACAGCGGATACAGCAGAAAGGAAAAGAACAGCAGGATATATTCGAGGAACAGGGAAATAAAGCTCTGGCGGGAGAGTATGCACGTATCTATCCGATGCTCATGGCTCTTCTGGACAAAATGGTCGAGGTGCTCGGAAACGAAAGGATGAGTTTGTCCGCTTTCCGTCAGCTGCTGGAAACAGGTCTCAAGGAAACAAAGATCGGGCTGATCCCGCCCGGAGAGGATCAGGTCCTTGTGGGAGATATCGAGAGGACAAGGCTGAAGCATATTAAGGTACTGTTTTTTGCCGGCGTAAATGACGGATGGATCCCAAAACCGGTAAGCGGGAACAGTGTTTTGTCCGAGACTGACCGCAGCCGTCTGAAGGAATATGATGTAGAACTCTCTCCAGACGCCAGAGAGGAAATGTACCAGCAGCGGTTTTATCTTTATCTGACGCTGACAAAGCCTTCGCACGGATTATATCTGTCCTGGAGCAGGGAAGATCCTTCGGGGGAAGCCATGGTGCCTGCATACCTGATACCGATGCTCCGGAAAATGTATACAAAGCTGGAAACAGAGACGGAAGATACATATATCCGTCTGGAAACAGATGAGGGAATCAGGGAAATACTTCTCGAACAGCTTCAGAAGATCGATGTGATTCCGGCGGACGATGTATTCAGAGAGCTGGTGCTTGATCTGGCGGCGAGAGAAAAAAAGAACAGGGAAAAAGGCATCATTGCGGAGAGAAAAGAGATCGCGGCGGATATTCCGCATATTCTCGAGGCGGCCGCGGCGCGCAATCCGATAGAAGGCATAGGAAAGATGATGGCGCAGGCTTTATATGGAAAGGTTCTGTCAAATTCCGCGACCCGGCTGGAGAATTTTGCCGCATGCGCCTTTGCGCATTTTGCCGGTTACGGCCTCGGCCTGAAGGAACGTGAGCATTATGTGTTTACAATGGCGGATATGGGTACTATCCTTCACAGCGCCCTTGAAAAATACTCTAAAAAGCTTGAGGCGGAAGGACTCAAATGGAGCGCCGTATCCGATGAGCAGAGCAGGAGGATCCTGGGGGAGGCTGTGCGGGAGGTCGTGCATGATTATGGAAATACGATCCTTTACAGTTCGGAGAGAAACAAATATCTGGTAAAAAGGATCACGGCTCTTATGGACCGGACCATCTGGGCACTGCGTACGCAGATCAGGCAGGGAAAGTTTGAGCCGGCCGGGGCTGAGATCGCATTCCGCGCGGATGAACTGGATGCGCTGAACTTTACGCTGAAAAACGGCGGACAGCTGAAACTTCGGGGAAAAATAGACCGGGTCGATATATGCGATGAGGGAGACTGCCGATATCTTAAGGTCGTGGATTATAAATCCGGAGCGACACAGCTGGATCTCCCGGGGCTGTATAACGGTCTGCAGATGCAGCTGGTTTTGTATATGAACGCTGTTCTGGAGTCAGAAAAGAAAAAGGATCCCGAGAAAAAGGTGGAGCCTGCGGGGATCCTGTATTATAACATCAAAGACCCATATGTGGCGCCGGGAGACGATGAAACGCTGAAAAAGGAATTCCTTTCTGCACTGAAGCCAAATGGGCTGGTGCGCAGCGAAATGAATGTGCTTCAGCTTCTGGACGAAACGATCGAAAGCAGCGGAAAATCCGACGTCATCCCGGTTCAGCTCAAAAAAGACGGCGGACTCAGCAGTTATTCAACTGCTGCCGACATACAAAGCTTTGAAACGCTTTCGAAGTTTGCAGATCATAAGGCGCTTCAGCTCGGAGAGCGTATCCTGAATGGAGAAACGGCAGCATCTCCGTATTCCGACGGGGAAAAGAAGCCGTGTACTTACTGCCCGTATAAGGGACTGTGCGGTTTTGATGAAAAGATACCCGGATACGGATACCGTAAGATAAAAAAAGAAGATTCAATCGATGTTCTGAAAAAAATGAAGGAGGAGCTGGAGTAATGGCAGTGAGCTGGACCAGAGAACAGAAACAGGTGATCGAGCTGCGGGATAGAAATTTACTGGTCTCTGCCGCGGCCGGATCCGGAAAGACAGCCGTGCTGGTGGAGCGAATCCTCTCTATGATCACAGATCCGGAAAAACCGACGGATATAGATCATCTGCTGGTAGTGACCTTCACGAGGGCGGCTGCCGCGGAGATGAAAGAGAGGATCAGCGCCGCGATCACGGATAAGCTGGAGGAAGACCCTGAAAATGAGCATCTTCAGAAACAAAGCGTGCTTCTCCATAACGCGCCTATCAGCACGATCCATGGATTCTGTACAAATGTGATACGTAATTATATTCATAAAACAGATCTGGATCCGTCATACCGCATCGCGGATGAGGGAGAGCTGAAGCTTCTCCGGGGAGAAGTGCTGCAGGACATGCTGGAGGAAGAGTACGCCGCCGCCACCCCGGAGTTCCTGGATTTTGTAGAAGCGTTTGCACCCGGAAAAGATGATAAAAATCTGGAAGATATGATCCTGAAGGTTTATAACTTTGCCATTGCCACCCCGGATCCGGACGAGTGGATGGACGCGTGCGTGGAAAACTGTACGGCAGATGACGAGGCCGAGCTCATGGAAAAAAACTGGATGGGCGAGCTGATGGCGGAGTCTAAGCGGATGATGGAAAGCATTGAGATCATGGCCCGGGAGAATCTGGCAGACGCTCAGACAGAGGGAGGTCCTGATGTTTATGAATCCGCAATGCTGTCGGATCTTGAAATGATACTGGACGCTGAAAAAGAGGAAGACTATCACGGATGCCGCCGGATCTTTGGGTCAGGGGTTTTTGAAAGACTGCCGAGGGTAACGAAAAAACACGATTATATCGATCCGTACATTCTGGAAAGAGTAAAGAAAAGAAGGGAAAAGCTGAAAAAAGCCTGGAAGGACCTTCAGAGCAGATTCTTTTTTCTGACTGCGGAAGAGATAGTTGAACAACAGAAAGCCGTTCTTCCCCATTTAAAAGAACTCGTACGTCTGACAAAAACATATGGCAGACGCTATGGAGAGGAAAAAAGAGAGCGCAATGTGATAGATTTTTCGGATCTGGAGCACTATGCCCTGAGGATCCTTCTGGAAAAGACAGAAGACGGGTGGGTCAGAACAGAAGAGGCGAAGGAGATATCCGGCAGGTTTGC
>DFHP01000012.1 GCA_002371335.1 Eubacterium sp. UBA3720 | reverse complement strand
AATACTGGGAGTTCTCGCGCCGCAAACCACGTCTGTAATGCATAACCTTTCCACGATGGTCATCAGCGGAATGAGCATGCGCGACTATCTTTAATTAATAAACGCTCCGCGGGGATGCGCGGGGATTCGGTCTGGAAGATGTCAGCTGAAGCCGGATCCCGCGCCGGATCTCGCAAGCGAGAGGCGTTCTTGAAAAAAATATATATGGACGATGGGGAACAGAAATGTACTTTGAAGATATAAAGGTCGGAGACAGGATCGAGATACCTGAGACGAGGGTCGACCCGCAGGAAATGCTGGAGTTTTCGAAGAAATATAACGGCGCTCTGATGCACACGGACGAGAAGCATGCCGCCGCATCATGGGCAGGCAGGATCACATCCTCGGGTATTTACACGTTTGCGCTGATGTGGGGATACTATGCGCCCAGAAATTTCTGCGGAGAGCATGAGGTCGCAGGAACACATCTGGAAATGGATTTTAAAAAACCGGTGTTTGCGGGAGACGTCCTCCACGGATACGCAGCTGTGACAGGAAAAAAAGAACGCAATCCATATAACGGAACTATTTATGTGCATCTGGAGGTGTTCAATCAGGACGGGGAGCTTGTGCTGACATCCGACTCGGACGATATAGCGAAACGGCGGCCCGGACAGGCCTGAAAAGCTGTCGTAAAATGCAGCAGAAAAAAATACTTAAAAAATTGAAAATAACTCTTTACAAAACAGGAGAAGAGTGTTATTATCTATACATGGTTAGCAACGACTAACTAAGCTACATACAAAATCCTTTCAAATCAAATTGTAATGGACGGTGCACAACGTTCGTTACGGAATCCTGACAATAACGGGGCAGGTACAGCCCCGTTATCTAAAGGATTCGGGTTAGCTTTAACTAATGCATGAAGCGGATGGAGTTCAGTGCAGGCTAATATTCGATCTATCTTCAATTAATAGAAATAGATTACCCATCATTAAAGGCAGGAAGCGCCCATCACGTTTCCTGCCTCCTCCTCGTTTCAGGGACTTTTTTGTTCCGGCGGATCTTTTCCCGTGTTTTTTCCTACAATCTTCATATTTTCAGTTCGTTCCTGCAGTTGATAACAATTTTCCAAAATGCTATGATATTCATTTAGGAAACGGGTTTCACCCGGATGACTTGAACAGGAGCAAATCATATTTAAGAGGAGGCGCAGTGTGTCTGAGAACAGAAATAAATGGTATAAGCTGGACAATGTAGCAAAGATCGTCCCCTGTACGGAGGCCGGAACGGACAATCGTGTCTTTCGTCTGGTCTGTGAATTAAAGGAAGAGGTCGATCCGGAAATGCTGCAGCAGGCGCTGGATCACACAATGCAGGAATTTCCGCATTTTAACGTATATATGAAAAAAGGTTTCTTCTGGTACTATCTTAAGGAAAGCAGAGAAAGGGCGGCAGTATATGAGGATAATCTTCCCGCCTGCAGTGAGATTTATATTCCGGGAAGAAGAAACCTGCTGTTTCGGGTCAATTATTACAAAAAAAGGATTAACGTAGAGATGTACCACGCTCTCAGCGACGGTACGGGAGCTTTCGAATTTCTGAAAGCCATCGTTCTTCGGTACCTCGGCGCAAAATATAACCTGACAGATGAACAGCTTGAATGGAGCACTGCGTCCGTGAGGGAAAAAAAGGATGACGCCTTCGGACGTTTTTATCAGAAACAGAAAGATCAGGGGCTCATTCCAAAGGTAAGCAGCGCAAATACAAAGGCTTGGCATATCAGGGGAGAACGGGATGAAAACATAAAGCTTCATCTTCTGGAGGGAACGCTTTCCGTCGGCAGCTTTCTGGAAAAAGCCCGCGCCTATCACACAACGCTGGCGGTGCTGGCCACATCCATTCTGATAGAGTCCATCATAAAAGAAATGCGCATGCGCGATCACAGATATCCCGTAGTTATCGCCGTGCCTGTCAATCTGAGAAACTATTTTCCGTCGAATACAACGAGAAACTTCTTCGGCGTGATCGACGTGATCTATCATCCCGTAAACTACAAGGGTTCGCTGGAAGACATCATCCCCAGTGTGAGGAAGTCTTTTCAGGAGGAGCTTACGGAAGAAAAGATATTCCAATCAATGAACAGCTACTCTGCGCTGGAAAACAACATCGGCATCCAGATGGCCCCCTTGATCATAAAGGATCTGGTAGTCGCCGGTTTTAACAAATCGAGAAAAAAAGAAGTCACAATGACACTTTCAAATGTCGGCAAGGTAAACATGCCTGCGGCCGTGACCCCGTACATCAATAAATTCGCCAGCTTCATGGCCGCGGAGGATATGCAGATCTGCATCAGCTCCTTCGAAGACAAACTGGTATTCGGCGTCACTTCCGCCTTCCGCAATCACGAGATCATGATGCACTTCTTCAGACGCATGACAGAAATGGGCATCGACGTGGAACTCTCCACCAGCGACTTCAACACGGAACCGGGGACGGAGACGCGTTCCACCCGCGATGAAACCGGGGACGGAGACGCGTTCCACTTGCAATGAAACAAGGGACGAGTATCCTATATCTGAAGTCTGAAAAGAATTACGCCGGCCGCGGAAGAAAACACCAGCGGCCGGATCGGGAGGGATAAATATGCAGTATTGCAGCAAGTGTAATATAAAAATAGCGGGAAACAAAAAAAGTTGTCCGCTTTGCGAAGGAGAGATCGCGGGAACGCCCGACCTGGAGGCAGCAGCTTTTCCGGTAATCAGAGTTAAAAAATCATACGGCTCGGCAATGCTGAAAATTGCCGGATTTATCGCGCTGATCTATTGCGTGGTCATGTGCATACTGATGGTGACACTGCCGGGCAGGCAGGGATGGGCATGGCTTAGCATGGGCATCGTACTGCTGGTCTGGACCGCCATGGCGATTACCAGATACTACAGGTATCACGTGATCTTTATGGTTTCCATGGAAATAATCGTATTCATGATCATACTTTATATCATTGACAAAAACAGCGGCATGCATGGCTGGTCGGTCACATGGCTCATTCCAATCCTGTTTCCGGTCATGGCTGCGGTGCAGATCTGCATCGGCAAGATGTCAAAAATGTATCTGGAAGAATATGTCATTCATCCGCTTCTCGCAGCCGTTCTGTCGCTGATACAGATACTGCTGCTTAGGGAAAACCCATTTCCGCTGCCGGCGCTGATCAGCATGGCTTTTATGGCAGTCATGACTCTTGCGGTATTTATCTTCCGATTCAGAGACCTGCAGCAGGCTCTGAGCGAAAGATTACATATGTAGGAAGCCTGAAGATGTAAGAGGCCGCATATGTAAAAAGACTGCATAGAAAAAAAGACTGCATATGTAAAAAAAACGCATATACAAGAGAAAACGCAAATGATATTAAACCTGCAGAATCCACTGAATCAAAGCATGGCGGAGAGCTGTTTTTTTCAGAACAAAACAGGCAGAAATTTACTGAGGAACAATGATGCATCTGATGAATCGAAAATTTTCATATAAGATGGGCGAGTTGGTGGAGCAACGTATAGGCCACAGTATTGAACGATTCTTCGAGGCTCCTCTTTTGGACGGGGCAGCCGCCCAAAATACCTGGTACCGTATTCCGGTAGAGGCAGGGCGAAGCGGCGACGGGTCGGAATATCACATTTATATAAAAATCGGAAATATTGATAAGCTATGTATATTTTTGTCAGGGGGAGGAGTCGCCTGGAACGAATACACCGCGGCACGGCCTGTGACAGGGGGAGCCGTCGCGGCACGGCTTCCGAATTACTATTGGAATAACCTGCGTCCGTTCACTCAGATAATGAATATCAACGCGGGCATCACAGAGATAGGAAATTCCAGAAATCCTCTGGATGACTGGTCCTTCGTGGTCATCACTTATGCGACGGGTGATTTTCACGTGGGCAATAATGTGATCTATATAGACGAGTCAAAAGTGAAAAATCCACCAAATGAGAGCAGCCGGAGTTCTTCGGGCGGACAGGAAGAAGGAATCGGAGAGAACCCCGCGGGCAGACAGAAAGAGGGAACCGGTGAGAACCTCGCCGGTAGACAGGAAGCGGGGACCACAGAAAAAACCGCCTGTAGTCAGGCGCCGATAAATACAAAGAATCCCGCCGATACGCAGGAGTCTGCATACGAAAAGCCGTCGGCAGAAAGACTGCGCCCTATGTATTTCCACGGGCATAAAAATTTCCGGGAGAGCATGCATATAGCAAAGTTGTTCTTCCCGCAGGCGGAAGAGATACTCCTGGCGGGCGACAGTGCCGGAGCCTTCGCGGTACCTGCTTTGGCCGGTGAGATCGTGGAAATGTTTTATCCCGAATGTGAAAAGATCACGCTCCTGTCCGACAGCGGCCAGCTATGCTATGACAAATGGCAGGATATCATCCGGGATGTTTGGAAGAGTGAAAAAAAATTCTGGGCTCCGGTCAGCGGAGAAAACCTGACCGTTGAATGGTACAGAGAGCTTTATAAAAAATACGGAGACCGTTTCTCATACCTCTATGCGGCGTCCTCCTACGACTACCTGCTGAGCGCGTATCTAAACGATATGAAGCTGCACAACGAATATGCAACCGATCACCATGTCCAGGAGATGTATCATGAACAGATGAAAGACATGATCAGGGAACTGAAAAACATAAACCCCGATTTTGGCTTTTTTATCTACCCATGGAAAAATCTGCGTTTTAACGTAGGCGGAACAGTCCATACGGCCGTCCGCCAGAAAAGATTTTATCTGGGGCACGTGGAGGGCCATACGATGGCGGATTGGCTTGGAAACGCGCTGAATGGAAACATATTGGATCTGGGAAAGGCTCACTATGCCTGAGAACATCCGGAACAAATATATTACTTTCCAAGATACGGATAAAATGGTATACTGATACGGACTTTTGTAAAGGAAAGTTTGCGTAAGGGAGGAAAAACCTATGTTTGGAAAAAAAGATCCGGAAAACCTGCCGGATAATAATGAAGAACTTGATCTGCCCGAGAGCAAAGGCAGAGTCAACTATGTTTTGTATATAGTGTGCGGCGCGTACGGACTGCTGCAGGGCGGCAGAGTATTTAAAAACATTGTGATCGACGGACAGGAGACGACCACAAATCCGGTACTGCTGGTCAGCATGAGCGTACTGCTTATGGCAGTTGGAGTTTTTTTGTTCTATGTGGTAATAAGAAGCTACATCCGTCAGAGCAGGGAAACCAAAGAATGGGAGCTCATCGAGCAGCAGGAATCTCTGAGATCCCGTCAGGACATGATGACGCGCGCAGCCGCTTCGGCCGTAGAAGAAGCACATGAGGAAACCGGAGAAGCAGAAGCGGCACAAGGAGAAACGGAAGAAGCGCACAGAGAAGCGGGAGAAGCGCACAGAGAAGCGGGAGAAGCGATAAAGGAGATCGCGGAAGCTGCTGATGAGAAAAAGGAGTAATCCTTAAAAACTATTGAAAAAGACGCAAAACACCCCTCTGCGGCTGCGCAAAAGGGAAAGCGTTTAACCTTCTGTGCAGCGGCAGGATCAGTGAAAACAGGCAAACTCCGCAGGAATATACAGTATACCGTAATATTTACAAAAAAATTAAAAAAATTAAAAAACAGAAAAATACAAGATGTTGTGGGTCGCCGGACAGGCCGATCCATGTATCTTGTATTTTTTTGCGAAAAAAGCGTAAAAAGCCTGTAATTACGCGGAAAATTGGGGTTTGCAAATATGGATGACTGCTATTATAATGTTCCATATTGGGATTACATAAATAATTAAGACTTATAGGGGAAACAGTATTGGCGCTTAGCCGGGAGAAACAATGATGTATATGAAATAATGAGGTTAGGGTTCACGATGTTTAATGCAATAGAGGAGTATGTCACTTATCTGAGAGATGTAAAGAAAAAATCGTACAATACGCAGGTTTCCTATGAGAGAGATTTGAAAAAGGCGGCAGCTTTTTTCTCGGAAAATAATATTATTGAGATAGATCAGGTCAATGAAACGAATCTGAATTCATATGTTCTGCATCTTGAGCAATACCATATGTCCCCGGCGACTGTTTCCAGAAATATCGCAGCCCTTCGTTCATTTTTCAAATATCTTGTAAAAGAAAAAAGAATTGAAAATGACCCGACAGAGAAACTGAAATCTCCCAAGGTGGAAAAAAAGGTTCCCCAGACACTGAGCATCGAAGAGGTTCATCTGCTTCTGGAGCAGCCTGACGCAGGAACCGCAAAAGGGATCCGGGATAAAGCTATGCTGGAACTGCTTTACTGCACCGGAATACGTGTAAGCGAGCTGATCCACCTGGAGCTGAAGGATGTGGATCTGCAGATGGGGTATATTAAATGCTGCGATAACGGCAAGGAACGCACAATCCCCTACGGAGACACAGCTAAAAGACTGCTGGAGACGTATCTGGATACGTCCAGGGATCAGCTCCGCAAGGGAAAAAATGTAGACAGTCTCTTTACGAACTGTCAGGGAAATCCGATGAGCCGCCAGGGCTTCTGGAAGGTGCTTAAGGCCTATGCGCAGGAGGCAGGAATACAGAAGGATATCACGCCGCATACGCTGCGCCATTCCTTCGCGATCCACCAGATCCAGAACGGAAAGGATCTGAAGAGCCTGCAGGAGATCCTCGGACACGCGGATCTTTCCACCACGCAGACTTATGTGGAATCATTACATATAAGGTAAAAATAGTACATTATAATATTTTAAGGTCATTAAAACAGATGTCCAATCAGCAGATCAGAAGCCTGCCGATTGGGCATCTGTTGTTTTAAAAGAAAAGAATAAAAAAGTTTTATCTAAAAAAGCCGGAGAGAGTAATGACAAGAATACAAAAGCTGAACAACGAATTATTATTTGAAAAATTTTATGGACACAACACGAATGTCTATAACATGGAGGGATTTACGCCTCAGGTAGTAGATAAAGAATACCTGAAGAACTTAGGAGTGCAGGTGGAAGCTTCGGACGAAACTCTGACACGTCTGAAAACCGGCTCAGAGATTTTTAAAAGAAGAATGGAGAGCAGAACGGTCATTCCCGTAACACGGCTGATAACCTGTGAAATTGATCCTGAAACCGTGGAAACGGAAATTCATAACTATACAGGAAGGTGTCCTACGCTGACCTTTGAAATCAACCCCGTTAAAGGATGCTTTGTCGGATGCCAGTACTGCCTTGTTACGGATGGAGTACATGAACAGACGATTACAGCCTATTCGAATTATCATCTTTATGTGCGCAAATTATTGAAAGAAATGAATGGAACTCCTGACAGAGAGGTAACCAAGGACGATATACGGAAAAAGAATGAGCTTTTAAAAGATCTGGCACATGCTATAGAATCAGAGCCTGAAAAGAAACATGAAATTGAGCAGAAGATCGTTGAGATAAGCAGAGGAAAAAACTGGAATCATTATTATTATTTCTCGCCGAAAACGGAAGCTCTGCAGGAACCCACTTTAAAAACAGGCATTGCGTATAAGATACTTAAAGAATATATCGCTCATTTTAAAGAATATCCAGATTCAAACGCAAGGCTTTTTGTCGCGTCAAAGGCCGGCGTCCGGCAGCTGATGTGCGAATATGAAGGTGAGACGATTTTGGATCTTTTTATTCAGCTGAAGGATTACATGCAGTTTAATACCAGCGTCTCCATTATGCCGACAGAATTTCGAAACATATTGGAACCTTATGCAGCACCGATCGAGGAAAGATTGAATGCGGTACGTCTCTGTCAGAAAAACGGAATAAGAGCTGATTCAGCACTGATCCAGCCGATATTTACTCCGTACCTGACGGATGAGCATATTAAAGAGTTTTTTGGTATGTTGCATGAAGCGGGAATTATTAATTATAAACCTGAATTTCTTACAGCGTGTATGGAAAATCTGGCAATGCTCGGACAATGGCTGGGATACTATGACAAAAAACTTGAAAAGGAGCTTTATGAGGATTATATAATGCCATCTAATGCAGATCATAAAAAACAACGGGGCCGTACTGCGCCTGATCGTGCGCTTAGTATGAGTAATATAGAAAAAATGATGCGTTATACAGACAGTATAGGCATGTCCGTCAGCATTTGCTATTGGGTCAGAAAACAATTGAAGATCGGAAATGATATAATCCCAATTATTAACAGGAATGGTTTCCAGTGTCTTGGTTACCAATCGGAATTGTTTAACATAAATGATAAAAACTTCCCACACGTCATTTCTGAAACAGTCTTATCATGAAAATAACATCTCAAGGA
>DFHP01000114.1 GCA_002371335.1 Eubacterium sp. UBA3720 | reverse complement strand
GGCGATCTAGATATTCTCTATATGACAAGAGTACAGAAAGAAAGATTCTTCCATGAAGAGGACTATGTCCGCATGAAAGACTTTTATATTCTGGATAAAGAGAAAATGAAACTTGCTAAAGATGACATGTTCATACTTCATCCGCTTCCAAGGGTGAATGAGATCTCGGTGGAGGTCGATTCTGATCCGAGAGCGGCTTACTTCAAACAGGTCAGGTATGGAATGTATATCAGAGAAGCTTTGATCCTTACACTTTTAGGTCTGGAGGTAGAATAATGTTAAATGTAGGCGCACTTGAAACAGGATTTGTGTTGGACCATATAAAAGCGGGAAAGGCCATGACACTTTACCATGATCTCCGTCTGGACAAGCTTGACTGTAACGTTGCCATTATAATGAATGCCAGAAGCAATGTGATGGGACGAAAAGATATCATCAAGGTCGAGTGTCCGCTGGACATGATCGATATCGATACAGTCGGTTTCATCGATCACAACATAACGGTAAACATTATCAGCGACGGAGAGATTGTTGCAAAGAGAAAGCTGTCTCCGCCGAAAAGGATAGTTAACGTTATCAGATGTAAGAATCCAAGATGCATAACATCTATTGAACAGGGGCTTGATCAGGTATTTGTACTGACCGATCCTGAAAAAGAAGTGTACAGATGTCTGTACTGCGAAGAGAAGTATTCAGGCCACAGAAATAAATAATCTGTTTTGCTGAAAAAATAATTACCCGGGAGAAATAAATGGACCACATACTTTCAAAGCTTTTGATCTACGGATCGATCCCGCAGGATACCATCCTGATGCAGATGGGCGACATCTGCAAGAATGCAAGAGAAAAAACACAGACGACGGACGAGCTGATCGAAAGATGTTTTCAGCAGGTAAAAAGGATACTCATCATTGCTACAGATTATGGCTTTGACGAGAATCTCTGGAACAACTATCTTACCTTCAGGCTGATCATGGATGAAAATCCCTTCAGTCTGACATGCGAAAAAGAAGGCGCCAAGGACGGGTCTGTAAACTATTTCGCAAAAAATGATTTCAAAGCGTTCCGCCAGCTGTTCCACTATGATTTTACCTGGCTCGAAAATGAACTGGGAATCAACTGTTTTTCACATCTGCTGAATTATAAAGCAATCGGAAAACCTGAGCTTATGTATAACAAAAATGTAAGCGAGAGAGTCATTGAGCTTTCGCGGGCGCTGACTGCGTCTGAAGATGAAAATGAGTTCTTTGATCATCTGACAGGTTTTTATAAAGACTATGGCGTAGGTATGTTTGGCATAAATAAAGCATTCCGTATCAGCGGGTCCGTAAAAGGAAAGGTCGGATTCCACGCCATAAATAACATGGAGCATGTCATGCTGGATGATCTGATCGGTTATGAGATACAGAAAAAGAAGCTTACAGACAATACGCAGGCCTTTGTAGAGGGAAGAAAAGCCAATAACTGCCTCCTGTTCGGAGATTCCGGTACCGGCAAATCCTCATGTATCAAGGCTATTGTAAATGAGTTTTATCCTCAGGGACTGCGCATGATAGAGATATATAAGCATCAGTTTAAAGATCTCTCTAATATCATAGCGCAGATCAAGAACAGGAATTATAAATTTATCATCTATATGGACGATCTGTCCTTCGAAGAATTTGAGATAGAATATAAATTCCTCAAGGCTGTGATCGAAGGAGGCGTTGAGACGAAGCCGGAAAATGTGCTAATCTACGCCACATCAAACAGAAGACATCTTATCAAGGAAAACTGGAGCGACAGGGATGACATGGAAAGCGGCAACGGTATGCACCGTTCGGATACCATGGAGGAAAAACTGTCCCTGGTGCATAGATTCGGCGTAACGATCAGTTTCTCCAAGCCGTCTCAGAAGGAATACTTTGAGATCGTCCGCGGCCTGGCAGAAAGGAACGGTATCAATATCCCGGAAGAAAAGCTTCTTTCGGAAGCAAACAGGTGGGAGCTGAGCCACGGAGGAATATCCGGACGTACGGCACAGCAATTCATAACCTATTTGCTGGGAAGCTTTAGTGAATAAATGTGAGAACTTAAAAAAATGGGGGAAATTATGGTAATCACAACGTATGCGGCGATATATATCGGTGCGTTCGACATTGCACTGGACATTTTTGAGATCACCAGAAAAAACGGCGTCAGGAGTCTTGAGACATTGCGGAAGCATCTCGAACTGGGTGCTGACACCTATGACAAGGGGAAGATCACTCTGGAGAAGGTCAATGAACTGTGTGAAGTGCTGGAAGACTTCGTAACGATCGCGCAAAGCTACAAGGTGAATTCCACCAGAGCGGTTGCGGGAAGTTCTCTTCGGGAAGCCGACAACAGTCTTTTTATTCTGGGAAAGATCCGCCAGAGGACAGGGCTTAAGGTGGAAATACTGAGCAACTCAGAACATCGTTTCTTTAATGTAATGGGAAACGCGGCGAAAAGCGCTGATTTTGAAAAGCTGATACAGGACAGTACGGCGATCCTGGACGTAGACGGAGGAAGCATCCAGATTACTCTTTTTGACAAGGGATCGCTGCTTTCCACAGTCAATATTCCCATGGGAAGCCTGAGGCTCCGGAATATGCTTCAGCCATTGATGAGAGATACGGATCACTATGAGAGACTGGTGGAAGAGTACATACAGCATGAAATGTACAGTTTCAGAAAGATCCATCTGAAAGGCCGCAAGATAAAAAACGTGATCATGAACGGTCTTTTTGTAAATGATAAGCTTTTTGAAAAAAAGATCGATCCGGATACACACATGGTTAAGCTTAAGGACTTTGAAGCTCTTTACGAAGAGATGCAGAAAACGCCTGATCACATTCTGGTAAAAAGGATAGGCGTTCCTGATGTGTTTGTCTCTCTTATGCGTCCGTCCATGATCATTCATCATACATTTGTGGGGATGCTGGAACCGGAGGTGCTGATACCGCAGGGAAAAAATCTGTCGATAGGTATGGCCTATGATTATGCGATAAGCATGAAGATGATGAAGGGACCGCATAACTTCGAAAAGGATATCGTTTCCTGCGCAAAGCATATCGCGGAGCAATATTCCTCAGAGATGAAGCACCTTGAAAATGTAGAGATGACAGCCATGAAACTTTTCAACGCCATGAGAAAGATCCATGGTATGGGAAACAGGGAAAAGCTTTTGCTCCGGATCACGGTCATGCTTCATGAGGTTGGGAAATATCTGAGCCTGAACAATTATGGTGAATGTGCATATCATATAGTGAAGAGCAACGAGATCATTGGTCTTTCACATGCGGAGAGGCACATCATAGCTTTCTGTGTACGTTATAACGTGGATAATTTCCCGTCTTACCAGGAGATCGCCATGTTCAGCAATATTTCCAAGAAGCAGTATATTATGGTGGGACAGATCGTGGCGATCCTGCGTCTGGCAAACGCTATGGACAGAAGTCATCATCAGAAGGTGATCGATGTAAAGACCTCTATGAGGGACGATCAGCTGATCATCTCCGCGAACGTAGATGAAAACTATATTTTGGAAAGAGGACTGATAGGCAAAGAGCTTGAATTTTTCCGCGATGTGTTTAATGTAACGCCTGTGCTGAGTATAAAGAGAAAGTTATAGAGGAAGGTATTTAATGGAATCTGAAAAAGTTGAGGTTGTGGATTATACTAAACCGGAATATTACACAAATCGTGAAATGTCCTGGCTGAGTTTTGATGAACGCATTCTTAGCGAAGCAAGGGATAGGAACATACCGCTTTTTGAGCGTCTGAAATTTATGAGCATTACTTCGTCAAACCTTGACGAATTTTATATGGTCAGAGTAGCTTCACTGAAGGATATGGTACATTCGGAGTATACGAAACCGGATTTTGCAGGCATGACACCGAAAGATCAGCTTAAGAACATATCTGAGAAGACACATAAAATGGTGGAACTGCAGTACCGGACATATAACAGATCAATCCTGCAGGGACTAAAGAATGTGAAGCTGCGTATCCTGGATTATGAAGATAAATTAACACAGGAACAGACCAGATTTATCGATGATTATTATGATGAGGTCGTTTATCCGGTGCTGACGCCGATGGCTCTGGATTCCTCCAGACCGTTTCCGCTGATCAGGAATAAATCACTGAATATCGGAGCTCTGATATCAAAGAACGGAAAAAAGAAAAAAGCAAATTTTGCCACGATCCAGGTACCATCTGTTCTTTCGCGTTATCTGGAGATTCCGAGAGACGAGGACGGCAATCGCTGCATCGTGCTTCTGGAAAATGTAATTAAGAGAAATATAGACAAGATATTTCAGGGCTTTCAGGTCATCTGTGCCTATCCCTACCGCATCATGAGAAATGCGGAGCTTGGCATTGATGAGGATGATGCGTCCGATCTGCTTCTGGAAATTGAAAAATCTCTGAAGAAACGTCAGTGGGGAGAGGTCATTCGCCTGGAGGCTGACGCCGGAATGGATAAAGACATGCTTGCCATACTTAAAAAAGAACTGCAGATCCGGGAGGAAGACGTATTCATGATAAACGGTCCCGTGGATCTGACATTCCTGATGAGTATGTACGGACTTAAGGGATTTGATGATCAGAAGGTGGAAGATTATACGCCTGTTGACGTACCATGTCTTCGCAATAAGGATGATATTTTCACAAATATCCGGAAAAAGGACATTTTCCTGCATCACCCTTACTACAGCTTCGATCCGGTCGTGGATTTTGTGACAAGCGCATCCGTCGATCCGGACGTACTGGCTATCAAGCAGACGCTGTACCGTGTCAGCGGAAATTCGCCGATCGTTGCGGCTCTTGAAAGAGCAGCCATGAACGGAAAGATGGTTACGGTGCTTGTAGAGCTGAAGGCACGTTTTGACGAAGAAAACAATATCGGCTGGGCACGTGAGCTTGAAAGAGCGGGCTGCCATGTAATATACGGCCTTGTAGGTCTGAAAACGCACAGCAAGATAACACTTATAGTGCGCCGTGAGGATGACGGCATCCGCCGTTATGTTCATCTGGGCACGGGAAACTATAACGATAAGACGGCAAAACTGTACACGGACTGCGGTATTCTAACCTGCGATAAACGCATAGGCGAGGATGCGTCAGCTGTGTTCAACATGATAACCGGTTATTCTGAGCCGGATGAGTGGAATGATCTGATCGTGGCGCCGATCTGGATGAAATATTCTTTCCTTCAGATGATCAAAGATGAAGAAAACAATGCCCGTGCAGGCAAAAAAGCACATATCATCGCAAAGATGAATGCTCTCTGCGAGCCTATGATCATGGAGGCGCTCTACAAAGCTTCCGCGGCAGGCGTAAAGATCGACCTGATCGTGCGGGGGATTTGTTCTCTGAAGACGGGTATTCCGGGAGTAAGCGAAAACATAACCGTCCGTTCAATTGTGGGAAATTTCCTGGAACACGCAAGGATCTTCTATTTCTATGCTGACGGAGCCGAGAAAGTATTCATGGGAAGCGCCGACTGGATGCCGCGAAATCTGGACCGCCGTGTGGAAATAGTGTTCCCGCTGAAACAGGAAAACACAAAGGCGGACGCCATGCATATCCTGAAGGTTCAGCTTGCGGATAACGTAAAAGCCAGGATCATGGATGCGGACGGAAAATACGAAAAGCAGGACAGAAGAGGAAAAAGACCGATCTGTGCTCAGGATCAGTTCTGTGAAGAAGCCAGATTGACGCAGGTGCTGGAAAAGCAGGTAGTCGAGAACACCCGCGTATTTATTCCGGCGGAACCGATGAAGGAAGAAAATGGTGAGTAAATGTTAAAATATCGATTTTTTTGAAAAAACACTGAAATTTTTCCAGTGAATCTGTATTAAAGCAAAGACATTTATTCCAAGATTTGACAAAATTACTATTAGATAGTAGAATAACAAAGTCACGGAAATTTCCGTAAACATTTGATAATTTACTGATGAGTAAGATCATTATATTTTATTGAAATCAGAGGAAGAAGAATATGAAACAGAGAGTATTTTCATTGCTTGTTGATAACACCTCAGGTGCACTGAGCCGTGTTTCCGGTCTGTTTAGCAGACGGGGATATAATATTGACAGCCTTACGGTAGGAGTTACCGCCGATCCTAAGTTTTCCAGAATGACGATCGTCGCGTCGGGCGATGACCTTACGCTTGAGCAGATTGGAAAACAGCTGGAGAAGCTGGTTGATGTAAGAGATCTGAAGATCCTGAAGACAAAGAAAAGTGTCCGCAGGGAGCTTATCCTGGTCAAGATCAGATGCGACAAGGACGAGAGGCAGAATGTGATCACACTTGCAAATATCTACAGAGGCCGCGTAGTCGACACAGGTCATCATTCCATGATCATCGAACTGACAGGTGATAATTCCAAACTGGAGGCATTCCTTACCATGCTTGACGGCTATGAGATCCTTGAGCTTGCGAGAACTGGACTGACAGGCCTTTCAAGAGGTATTGAGGACGTAACATATCTTTGATCACTGCACCGTAATGAACGGCTAAAGAGCGGTTTAAGCGCTTTAACAAATATAATATAAAATATGGAGGAATAAAAATGTCCGCAAAAATCTATTATCAGGAAGACTGTAACCTTTCCCTTCTGGATGGAAAGACAATTGCTATTATCGGATATGGAAGCCAGGGTCACGCTCATGCACTGAACCTTAAAGATTCCGGATGCAATGTTATTATCGGTCTTTATGAAGGAAGTAAATCCTGGGCTAAAGCAGAAGCGCAGGGCCTTAAGGTATATACAGCCGCAGAGGCTGCAAAGAAAGCTGATATCATCATGATCCTTATCAATGATGAGAAACAGGCTTCACTTTATAAGAACGATATCGAGCCGAATCTCGAAGAAGGAAACATGCTTATGTTTGCGCATGGTTTCAATATTCACTTCGGACAGATCGTTCCGCCGGCATTCGTTGACGTTACAATGATCGCGCCAAAGGCACCGGGCCACACAGTAAGATCCGAGTACCTTGCAGGAAAAGGAACACCGTGCCTTATCGCTGTAGAGCAGGACTATACAGGAAAAGCTCAGGAGATGGCTATGGCATACGGTCTTGGAATCGGCGGAGCACGCGCAGGACTTCTGGAGACTACATTCCGTACTGAGACAGAGACTGACCTCTTTGGTGAGCAGGCTGTTCTTTGCGGCGGCGTTTGCGCGCTTATGCAGGCAGGTTTCGAGACTCTGACAGAGGCAGGATATGATCCGAGAAACGCATATTTCGAGTGCGTACATGAGATGAAGCTTATCGTAGATCTGATCTATGAGTCAGGCTTCAAGGGAATGAGATATTCCATCTCCAATACTGCTGAGTATGGCGATTATATCACGGGACCAAAGATCGTTACAGAGGATACAAAGAAGGCAATGAAGAAGATCCTTTCCGATATCCAGGACGGATCTTTTGCAAAAGAGTTTCTGCTTGAGATGGGCGCAGGCGGACAGGCTCACTTCCGCGCTATGAGAAAACTTGCTCAGGAGCATCCGGCAGAGAAGGTCGGCGAGCAGATCAGAAGCCTCTACAGCTGGAGCGATGCAGATAAGCTGATCAACAACTGATAAAAGGATCTTTATCGGGAATGATCATTGAATAGTAATAAAAAATGCTGACGCATTGTGCGTCAGCATTTTTTTGTGTCGCGGGACTGCTCCCGGATCAGGGTTCTGTAATCTCGCCTGTGAGCGCGCAGGATGCCGCTGTTTTTGGCGATGCAAGGTAGATCTTTACTTTTGATGTTCCCATTCTTCCAAGGAAGTTTCTGTTGTTCGTAGCGACAACGACTTCGTTATCCGTCAGGATGCCGCCGGTTCGTCCGCAGCAGAGTCCGCAGGAAGGATGCGTGATGATCGCGCCTGCGTTCATAAGGATCTCGAGAGTACCGTTGTCCAGAGCCTCTCTGTAGATCTTGCGGCTTGCGGGCGTTACGATCAGTTTAACAAAAGGATGTACTTTTTTTCCTTTCAGGATCTCGGCGGCCGCCATCAGGTCCTCAAGGCGTCCGTTTGTGCAGGAGCCTAAGAATACCTGATCAACTTTTACAGGTTCTATCTGGCTGACAGGTTTTACATTATCCACATTGGATGGTATCGCCATAACAGGGACGAAATCTTCAGCTCTGTAATTAAGGATCTGTTCATAGACGGCGTCGGCGTCGCCCTTCAGATCTTTCTGGAAGTCATCCAGTTCTATTTCACAGTAGTCTGCAGTTTTCTCATCAGGCGCGAAGAGAGCACACTTTGCGCCAGCTTCTATGGCCATATTTGTCATGGTCATCCTGGATGCGACAGACATGTTTTCTACTGTATCGCCGGTAAATTCCAGCGCTTTATAGGTGGCGCCGGCCGCAGTCAGATCGCCGATGATCTTCAGGATGATATCCTTTGACATTACGTTTGACGGGAGCTTTCCCGTTATGTTTATTTTGATCGTTGAGGGAACGCGCATCCAAAGCTGACCGGTGCCGAGAATGCCGGCCATCTCGGTATATCCGATACCGGTGGAGAACGCTCCGACACAGCCGTATGTGGTGGTGTGGCTGTCCGTTCCAAATACAATATGTCCCGGTTTTACATGACCCGCCTCTGTCATCAGCTGATGACAGATACCGTCAGACCGGTGAAGATTTGATTCCGGGATATTCTGTTTTTCGGCAAAACCTGTGCTTATCTTATATGCCCGGATATCGTCCACCTGGCTTGCCGGAACAAGGTGATCGCAGATGATCACTACTTTTTCGGGATCCCAAACCCTGCTAAAGCCCATTTCTTCAAATTTAGATACGATGAAGGGCATCATAATGTCGTCACACATAACGCGGTCAACGTTCACGGTCACGATTTCTCCCGGGCTGACAGTACGGCCGGCGTTATGCCCGATGATCTTTTCTATAATTGTATTTCCCATAATAAGCTCCTTAATCTTCCAGACCGTTTCGTTTGCGCATGGCTTTTACCAGACCGCCGGCATTGATTATCTCTACAAGGTTGTCCGGAAGAGAAACGATCGGATAGCTTTTTCCGTTGTAGTTTATCTCTTTATTAACAGTAACTGTAATATCGTCGCCTTCGTGTATATCATCAGCAAGGTCGCCGTTTTCTATCAGAAGGAGACCGTTATTGATGGCGTTTCTGAAAAAAATGCGCGCGTAACTTTTTGCAATTATGCATTTGATTCCGAGAGCTTTTACGACTTCAGGAGCCTGCTCGCGGGAGGAACCGCATCCAAAGTTGCTTCCTGCTACTATGATATCTCCCGGACGGATCTGTCCGGCCAGCTCCGGGCGAAGCGGAGAGAAAGCATACGGTTTCATCTCATCTATCGTATTAAAAACAAGGTATTCTGTAGGCATAATGATATCAGTATCTATATCATCGCCGAGCAGCCAGACCTTACCGGTAAATTTATCCATTTTTTTATCCTCACAATTATCTGATAAAACAGAGGTTGTTTTTCTGATGTTCAGGTGATTCCGAAGAACTCACAGTGTATCGGCGGTAGCAATATAGCCTTTGATCGCGGAAGCGGTAACGGTTGCCGCGGACGCCAGGTATACAAATGAATCCTTGTGTCCTGCGCGGCCTTTGAAGTTACGTGTTCCCGTACTGATCAATGTTTCGCCTTCGCCAATCACCCCCTGGCAGGAGCCCCAGCATACGGAGCAGTTGGCGTTGTTTACTATGCAGCCTGATTCAATGAAGATGTCCATAAGACCTTCCTTCATTGCCTGAAGATAAACGGAGCGGCTGGCGGGAGTGATCAGGAAACGAACTCCCGGGGCGACACTGCGTCCCTTCAGAAGATCTGCCGCAACCCGAAGGTCTTCAATGCGGCCATTGTTGCAGGATCCGAGGAAAGCCTCATCGATATGGGTTCCTTCACATTCCTTCGCGTCTGCGACATTATCCACGAAATGAGGTTTAGCTACAATAGGACGGATATCTCCAAGGTCAATGTCATATACTTTAGCGTATACGGCGTCTTCATCCGGCATGCATATCTGTTTCGGTTCGCGGCCGTGTTCCCGGAGATAATCCATCGTAACCTGATCCACCTCCATAAGTCCGGTCTTTGCGCCGGCTTCAACGCAGAGGTTGCACACCGCGATACGGTCTGCCATGTTCAGAGTTTTCAGACCGTCTCCGCCAAATTCCATGGCTTTATAGTTTGCGCCGTTGGCGCCGATCATTCCTATGATCGTCAGGATCAGATCCCTTGCGTAGACGCCTTCGGGAAGCTGTCCGTGAAGATTGAAGCGCAAGGTCTCAGGGACAAGGATCCAGGAGGTTCCGGTTACCATGGCGTAGAGATAATCCGTGCATCCAACGCCCGTGCCGAAGGCACCCAGAGCGCCGTATGCGCAAGTATGGCTGTCCGCGCCGAAGATCAGCTCTCCGGGCCGTACATGATTTTCGATCATTACCTGATGGCATACGCCTTCGCCTTCATAGAAGGTAATCCCGTGTTCCTTTGCAAAATCACGCATTTTCTTATGCGAAGCAGCAGTCTTTACGCTGTCGCACGGAAGATTGTGATCCACGACCCAGACCAGCTTATCCACGTCAGCAATCTTTGGGTGTTTCAGTTTATTAAACATATCGATCGTCAGATGCGTCGTTCCATCGTTGCTCAGGAGACGGTCCAATTCAACTGTATAAATATCACCGGCTTTGACGGTTTTATTTCCTGAAGAAAGCGCTGCGATCTTTTCTGCAATTGTCATTCCCATGATCAATCCTCCTTATCCAATGAAGCGATCAGTCCGCCCTGATCCAGAATTGCCTGAAGGTTCTCAGGAAGCTTTGTACATGGAAGCTCCAATCCGTTTACGCGGGCGATGCCCTCGGAGAGCATAAGCTCCAGATCATCACCGGTATTTACCACATCATGCAGTCCTTTACATACAATGACAGGAAGACCGATATTTATGGCGTTGCGGTAAAAAATGCGGGCAAAGCTGTTTGCGAGTACAGCCTTAACGCCGAGAGCCTTAAGCACACTCGGTGCCTGTTCCCGGGAAGATCCGCAGCCGAAATTTTCATGAGCCACAACGAAATCGCCGGGCTTTACACTCGAAGCAAAAGAATCACTGAGAGACTCAAATGTATGCGGAGCCATCTCTTCGATAGTGGGATATAACAGATACTGAGACGCGATGATCTGATCCGTATCCACATCAGAATCGAATTTAAATATTTTACCCATAATTCCTCCAAATCATTTTCCCGCCGGCCGTCCCATGTCTGTCCGGGCCGTCAGGCCAATACTAAATTTAATACATAAAAACTCAATATATTTTACCATAAAACCAAACTTATTAGAATAGAGGATTTTTTTCCGCTGCCTTTTGTGTCATAGGATTAAAGTGTCAAAAGTCCCTCGTTCAGAAATTGTGTGAACTCGTATCTTTCGATGCTCAAACAGTTTCGGTTTTATCCATTTCACAGAAAAAGGCAGATTACCTGAACGGGATTTCAGAATATTTACTGAAAGTAAAGAAATAATCTGCGGTATTATGGTATAATAGTACAAATGAATCTTCGGAAGGGGGAAATCTAATGTCAAATCGAATCATAACAATCAGCAGACAATACGGGGGAGGCGGCCATTCTGTAGCTGAGGCTCTTTCCGACAGGCTGGGGATTCCTTTTTACGATCAGGAGCTGATCAACAAACTGGCAGTGGAAACCGGATATTCCAGAGCGCTAATAAAAAAAGAAGGCGAGTACATGGAATCCGGTAATTTTTTCATGAACGCCCTGAGAACGAACCGTTTCGAGACAAACAAACAGGATCAGATCTGGGACGCGACAAAAATGATCGTGCGTGATCTGGCAAAAAAAGAGCCCTGTATCATCGTCGGCCGCTGCGCTAATTATCTGCTGCGTAAAAATGAGGACGTGATCTCTGTGTTTCTGCACGCCGATTATGTCACCTGTGCCGAACGTGTGAAAGAGAGAACGGGAAGCAGCGAGCTGCCTTCCCCCGGGGAGCTGAGAAAGGTGGACAGGAGAAGAGCCGCTTTCTACAGCTATTACACTGATTATGTCTGGGATGACGCTAAAAACTACACCATCACACTGGATACCGGAAAGGTCAGCATTGAGAAATGTGCAGAGATCATAGCAGATCTTTACGGTCAATGATTGAATTGAGCATTTTTCCTAAAAAGAATGGAATAAGGCAATAAAAATTAAAAAAAATGAGTAAACATATAGGATTTTTATCAGAAGTATTGTAAAATATTAACAGTTGTATGCTAAATAATCTTATGTCTGGAAGATATTTCAGCAAAGGGTATAACAATTCTCAGAACAGATGAAAGAGAGGGTTCATTATGAAGCGAAATGAGATGTTGGCAATGATCCTGGCCGGAGGTCGTGGAAGTCGATTGCATGATCTTACTAACAAGGTTGCTAAACCTGCGGTATCCTACGGCGGAAAATATCGCATTGTCGACTTTCCACTTAGTAACTGTGCAAACAGCGGCGTAAACGTAGTAGGCGTTCTGACACAGTATGAGTCGGTACTGCTGAACAGCTACGTGGCAAAGGGCGAGACCTGGGGGCTTGATACAAAGGACGCAGGCGTTTATGTCCTTACGCCCCGTGAGAGGGCAGATGCAGGTCTTGACGTTTACAGAGGAACGGCAGACGCTATCACAGAGAATATCGATTTTATCGACAGCTATAATCCGGAAAATCTTCTGATCCTTTCCGGAGATCATATATATAAAATGAATTATGCCAAAATGCTTCAGTACCATAAAGAGCAGAACGCAGCGGCTACGATCGCCGTTATGCCCGTTACAATGGAGGAAGCTACACGTTTTGGTATCATGATCACGGATGAAAATAACAGAATAACCGATTTCGAGGAGAAACCGGCTCATCCGCGCAGCACTCTGGCTTCTATGGGAATATACATTTTTGACTGGCCAAAGCTTCGCGAACTGCTCATGACAGATAAAGATGATCCGAATTCAGACCATGACTTTGGAAAGAACATTATCCCTACACTCCTTGCAAACAATGAAAAACTGGTGGCTTACAAATTCGAAGGATACTGGAAAGATGTAGGAACCATTGATTCCCTCTGGGAAGCAAACATGGATCTTCTGAAAGACGATAACGAGCTGAATCTGGACGATCCTACATGGAAGATCTATACGGGAGACACGACTGTTCTTCCTGCATATATCGGACCGAACGCAAATATAAATACAGCGTATATACCTCAGGGCAGCCACATTGACGGAGAGGTTGATTCCTCTGTTATCTTTACAGGCGCAACAGTCGGAAAAGGTGCGAAGATTGTCGATTCCGTTCTTATGAAGGATGTTGTCGTAGAGGAAGGCGCCGTAGTTACCCGCGCTCTTGTGGCAGACGGCGTAAAGATCGGAAAAGGTGCAGTAGTCGGCAGCGCAGACAGCAAAGAGATCCTTCTGGTTGCTGAGGATGTAAAGGGGGTAGAATAAAATGGCAAAAGCATTTGGTATTGTAACATCCTGTTCAGGCCGTAAGGTTAAAGGTATGACAGATTACCGTCCTGTCGGCGCATTTAATTTTCTGGGAAGATTTCGTGTAATCGACTTCGCGATCTCAAACCTGAGTAACAGCGGAATCGAAGATCTTCAGGTATTCCTGAGCGATAATCCCCGCGCGCTTGCCAATCATGTAGGAGACGGAAGAGCACATAACCTGAACGCAAAGAGAGGCGGAATCGAGATCCTTTTCTCAGAGCCGAACACATTAAATCCTGTATATAATACAAATGTCCGCGCGTTCATGGAAAACCTGGTAGCCATCAAAAGAAAAACGCAGGAATATGTAGTCATTTCTTCAAGCTCCGCAGTATTTACAGCTCATTATGACGAGCTTCTGGATGCTCATGCAGCAGAAGGCAATGACGTAACGCTTCTTTATCATAAAGTTACGGAGGCCGATAAGAAGTATGGAACCTGTTCTCTGATAGACCTTGTCGGAGACAAGGTTACCGGAATCAGACCGAATATGCTCGAAGAATCAGATGCGAATGTATTCATGGATTCTTACATCCTTAAGAAAGATCTTCTCGTAGAGCTCATTGAAGAGGCTACTGATATTTCATCCAAATATACTCTGGCAGATATGATCAATGCGAAGCTGGGTGAACTGAAGGTCGTTGGAGTGGAGCATACCGGATACTATGCACCGATCATTGATCTGCAGGCATACTATGACGCAAATATGGCGCTTCTTGATCCGAAAGAGACAGCGGCTCTGTTTACTGAGGAGTGGCCTATCTATACACGTATGACAGATTCCTGGCCGACACAGTTTTATGAGGAAGCTGATGTAACTGATTCATACGTATGCAACAGCGGAACGATCAACGGAAAAGTTTCCGGATCAGTTATCGGACGCGGTGTTCATATCGCTAAGGGAGCGGAAATAAAGAATTGTATCATTCTCTCTTACGTTGAGATCGGAGAGGGAGCATACCTTGAAAATCAGATCGTAGACAGATATGCGAAGATATCCGCAGGCGTCAAACTGGTCGCTGAGGCGGACGATCCGGGATATATCAGATACAGAGACAAAATCTGATCAGCAGGCCGGAAAAGTTTTGAATTAAAATAAATAAGCCGTCGTTAGGAGTTAATCTTCAGATCTTCTCCATACGGCGGCTTTACTTGTATACTAAACTTTCCAAATATCATATATAAAATAGTCTTATCATGAAGCGGGAAGTTATAGTTTA
>DFHP01000179.1:1573-2910 GCA_002371335.1 Eubacterium sp. UBA3720 | reverse complement strand
TTTTTCCAGTATTTCTTCCCAGAGTTCATTGCCTCGCATATAAGAAAATGACTCATCACTCATTCCCCCGACCAGGCTTTTCCGTAACCGGTCTGCAAAACCGGGATCCATCTCCTTGAATGTCATGTGCTGATACAGGCTCGATTGAGAGAAATCCCCAATATGATCCAGAGTCTCCAGAATCTCCCGCATGATCTCTGCTGTTTTAGGAACATCCTTCTCCCAGGCGGCGACATCCAGCCCTGTACCAACTTCATTATATCGGCCCATTTCAAATGCCCTGGCTACCTGATTCTGGACATCCACCAGTTTCCATGCCATCGCATGTTCTTCATCTTTCATATACAGGATCCGGAGATCATTCAACACCAGGCTGATGAATTGATAGTTGGTAAAGAGCAGCTCTTCGTATGTACGATAAGCGTCTTCCTTTTTTCCAGTCTTACTGAAAATGAGTGCCTCTTTGCGTTTGCGTTCCGGGCTGTCCACTGCAAGATAGGAAAGATAAGACTTAGCTTTTTCATATTCTTCCTTCTGCAAATATGCATAAAAAAGAGACCCTGCAGCTTCCTTCCGAATATTTCCGTCCTCCGACTGAAGACAGCGTTCAAGCCATCCGAAGATCATGTCGTCATATTTCTCTTTGTCCGGAACAGTATTTATATTCCGTCTGGTCTGAAGAATCACAGCAGCTTGCCATATCAACTGATCACAGTTCGGATACTCTTCCAAAATCTTCTTTGCCTCGGCAAAAACCTCCGTATACTCTCTCGTCTCCAGATCCTGATCAAGTTTTTTTACATAAGCCGCTATTTCCTCGGATGACAAAGCTTCCCGGAAAGAAAGAAGGGTATCTGTAGTAATACCAAGAAGTCTCGCAATTGGAGCCAGCAGTGCAATATCCGGCTGTGTGTTGTTATTATCCCACTTGTTCACAGCCGGCGTAGTTACGCCTAGCCGCCGGGCCATCTCTTCCTGTGTTATTCCGACCTGCTTCCTGTATTTTCTGATCACATCTCCAACCAGCATCTATATACACCTCCGTCTCGTTCATGGGTTCTGCGTGTTCTTTGTCCAATATGGATGCATCCCTGTTTATAAGATACCTCAAGAAAGGCAGAATTCCTATTGAGCAGTCATTAAATATATGGAATATTTATTAACCAACGCTTAATTTTGAAGCAAAAGAAAGGGCCTGCAGAAGCAGTCAAGCCACTCTCAGCAGACCCCAAATAAATCATTCTGAATCATTCTGTTGGATGTGTTCGTATCTCCAGCAGATGCTGTACTTTCTGATATTCTTCCTCCGCCAGTTCTTCCCTGGCCATCTGATCGTA
>DFHP01000179.1:0-1463 GCA_002371335.1 Eubacterium sp. UBA3720 | reverse complement strand
CTCGGCAGCAATGGCAATCCAGTAGTACGCATCCTGAATACCCGGTTCGAGGCTTAACGCGCGGGAAGCATACTCAATAACCCTGTGATAGTCCCTGCTGTGTCCATACATGGATAGAAGTTCCCTCGTGATGTCAATAAACACCTGGTTATAATGCGTCGTATAGGGAATCAGCCAAGCCCCCATATCCAGTTCTCCCAGCTCAAACAACCGCCCCTGATACAGTTCAAAGGCCTTCTTGAGCGTTGCTGCCTTCTCATCTGAGGTCGCTGTGGACTTTGCTTTCAGATAAAGGCTTTCCATCTCTTCCGCGTCGGTGACGATATGTACATCATCCAGAAGCTCCAGCATTCCGGATTTCACATCGATGACCTTGGCGTCATGATATACGGCCAGATCACTATGCAGCCGATAAATTGCCTGACGGATGTTTGCTCTCGCTGATTTTTCAGATTCATCCGGCCAGAGTTCTGCCGCCATGCTCAACTGATCGACCGGAGCCTTGTGAAGGATCAGATATAACAGGATCACCCAACCACGCCGGTTCGGATGTGCCAGGTCCTGTTCCCGGATCCGCTGACCGTTGATATCCATACTGTGCTGGCCAAGTATTTTATAACGCATCTTCAGTTTTTCCTCTTCCGGGGTGATATCGGAAATATAACGGCGTTCCGTATCAATGCGCCGCTTCTGCAGCACCATCATCATGGCAACAAAGCAGGCCAGCTGAAGCGGTTCCGGCTGGGAGATATTACTGACAGGATTTCTCACGACCATGTATCCAAGAGGATGCTGACCAAAGGGAACGCCGATGACCGCTCTGGCTTTCAGTCTTTGATATGCTTCATATTCCTTCGGATTGCTCTCCCGTATGGCCTCTGTGTCCGGGATGATCATAGGTTTCTGGCTGACCAGGTGCTCAGCCCATGTGACGAATTCCTCCGTCATCTCAAATTCATGAAACAGTGTCTCCTTCATCGGACCGGCCTCCACGTCATACCACATTTCAGGACGCCATAATTGCGAGCGAAGGTCAGCGATCAGGATGCCGCACCAGTCAGCGCCATAGAATTTGCAGGCCGCTTTCATAACGCCGATCGCGATCTCTACGGGATCTTCAATGTTGTGCAGGGCCGCTTCTGTTTCCACGATAATTTTGAAAAGCTCATCCTCAAACACATACCGCTGATACTCTTCCTCCGTGATCGTGCGGTATTTACCGGTGGTGTCGTCGGACTGTTTTTCCTTTGCTCTTCCGAATGAAAAGATTTTCTCCAACATAGCAACACCCATTTCCGTATATTTTGACCGATACCAAAGTATAATAAAAACCCGCAGAACTGCCTTGTCGTAACCCCGGCAGCCCTGCGGACATCCTTTATTTTGATATGTGTGGCTGCCAAGAAGTGTTCATTGGCAACTACCACCACGCTTATTTATTCTTTGCCTGTATTTTCTTTCCG
>DFHP01000011.1 GCA_002371335.1 Eubacterium sp. UBA3720 | reverse complement strand
ACAAACCCTCCGGGGGATGCATACGCCACGCCGCACAAAGGAAGGCAGCTGCGCTGCCGTGCGGCGGCGTGCAAAGTCCGGTTCGCTCCCCCTCAAGATAGAGGGGCTGGGGTGTTGAAGTCCGCTCGCGGACTTTTTTTCGGTAGAATTACACATTAATTAACCGGACTGAAAACCAGCAGTACGATGTACTGATGAATGAAAAGGCTTATGACAAGATAATATACATTCACGACAATAATCTATAATATTCCCGGAAAAAAGAGGAGAAAAAGATTGTTTTAGTTCATGCAATTAAAACAAGATTCGATAATGATCAAAGCAGGATTCAGGAAGATAAACTCAAAGAAACCAGCTAGAATTAAATCATAGAGGAACGGATTCAGTTATATAAAAACTGAACGAAGAAAATCAAAATAGGAAATATTAAAAAAGGAGGTTTAAAAGATGAACGTGAAATTAGGCATTTGCAATTTCTGTGTACCGGGTACAGGCATTTTCGCTCCGGAGATCGTAAAAGATTTCGGACTGGATGGAATGTCTCTGGAGCTGGGGTCTTATGAGCACGGATGGCCGCTGTCGCAGAGGGAATTGCAGAACCGATATCTGGATGCGCAGCAAAAGCTGGGAATAGAATATCCCAATATTGGAGTCAGCGACGGAGATAATATTCCATTCCATGCCAGACCTGATACCAAATGGGACAAGGTAGTGAATGAAGAGGGAAAAAGAGCGATCGACGCTGCCGCTTATATGGGAATAAAACTTGTGTTCTTCTCCAACTTCGGACCAAGCGAGATGAAAACAGAAGAGGATATTGAATATACCGCAAAGAGATATGCTTCTTTCTGTGATTATGCAGGTGATAAGGGTATCCAGATAGCATGTGAAAACCCGAATAGCGTAACGGTACAGAAACAGCTCTTTGACATGGTAGACCGTGAAAACTTCAATTTGTTTTTTGATTCCTGCAATCATGCATGTCTGACTGATATTGATATACATGAGGTGCTTCGCGAAATGTATCCATATTACATCAACCAGATGCATGTAAAAGACGGAATTCCGGGATATAACGCATCCATGGTCCTGGGCACGGGAAGCACCGGATTTAACGAAACGATCGATTTCCTGAAGTCTAAAGACTACAGCGGATGGCTTATCCTGGAAAACCTTTATGAACTGGATCCGATGAGAACGATCGATCCGGATTATTTTGAAATAATGAAGGCTGATATCCGGGCATTGAAAAAAGCGGTTGAATGAAATGATCTCATAGAGCAAGAATTTAAAAGGATCATTACAAAAAGTAATAGAAATAATATCCGAAATACACATTTTTTCGTTTATTAACGGGAACGACGGCTTCTGAGGGCAGAAAAAGGGAAAAAAGCAATTTTTTTGTTAACAAGATGATGAAAGAAACGGGATCCCAGAAATGTTATACTTTATACAACAAATGAAGCAGAGAAAAGAGATCCCTGCAGGTTCATGAAAGATCGTAAAAGTATTAAATCATTTTATTTAACAGAGAAAGGAAAGTAACAATGTTAGATCCAAAAAAAGTTCGTATTGGTATCGCGCCTATCGCATGGACAGAGGATGATATGCCGGAGATGGGAGCAGACAACAGCTTCAAGCAGACGATAAGCGAGATCGCGCTCAGTGGCTATGTAGGAACAGAGATCGGATGCCAGTTTCCGCATAATCCGGCTGTACTGAACGAAGAGTTCGGACGCCGCGGCCTTTCAGCTATCACAGGCTGGATCAGCACTTATCTGAATGAACAGCCAATGTGGATGAATGAGAGGGCATTTATTGATCATATGAGTTTTCTTAAATCGATCGGAGCAAACATTATCAATACATCTGATCAGAGCTTTTCTATTCAGCATCAGTGGGACACTCCTCTTTCATATAAAAAGAAACTCAATGATGATGAGTGGGAAGTACTGACAAAAGGCCTGGATCATCTCGGAAAGATCGCATATGACAATGGAATGAAGATTGTTTATCATCATCATATGACAACTACAGTACAGACAACTGAGGAGATCGACAGAATGCTGGCCATGACGGATCCGAAATATGTCAGCATGATATTTGATACAGGCCATCTTACATTCTCAGGTGAGGATCCTGTAGAGATCCTGAAGAAGCATCATGACCGTATCGCTCATGTTCACCTGAAAAATGTCCGCAAAGCCGCAATGGAAAAATGCTATGCGGAGAACAAGAGTTTCCTGAGATCCATTCCGGAAGGCGTATTCACAGTTCCCGGAGATCCGGAAGGCTGCGTAGATTTCCCGACAGTATTTAAACTCCTGGATGAGTATAACTATGAGGGATGGCTTGTAGTAGAAGCTGAGCAGGATCCGGATATTGCAAATCCGCTTGATTATGCTGTAATGGCAAGGAAATATGTGAAAGAGCAGACAGGACTTTGATCCCGCGGATAAAAAGGAAGCGTTTCGGCATCGCGCGAACATAAACATAAGGAAAACAATATAAAAGACTATATTCGTTAAGGAGAGAAAAAATGAAAAAAGTAAAATTTGGTATCATTGGAGTTGGACGACTTGGATATGAGCATGCATGCAACCTTGCAGCAAGGATCCCGGCAGCTGAACTGGTAGCTGTATGTGACGGCAATCTTGAGCGCGCAAAAGAAGTTGCTGAGGATCTCGGCGTATCCGCAGTCTATGATGATCCTGCAAAGATGTGTGCAGATCCTGAGGTAGAGGCTGTTGCAATCGTAACAAACACAAACTCTCATCTTGAAATGATCAGAATAGCCATGGAAGCAGGAAAACATGTATTCTGTGAAAAACCGCTTGCAAGTACTGTCGCAGAGTGTAAAGAGGTTGAGAAGATCGTTGAAGCTCATCCGGAGCAGATCTTTATGCTTGGTTTCATGAGACGTTATGACTATTCTTATGAAGTTGCAAAGAAGAAAATCGAGAACGGAGATATCGGTGATCTCGTTCTTGTAAGGTGTTACTCCCAGGATCCAAGATCCATTATCGAAGGAACACTTGAGTACGCACCGCGTTCAGGCGGACAGTTCATCGATATGTCTATCCATGATATGGATCTGATCAGATGGATCACAGGCTGCAATCCGTCCAAGGTATGGGCTATCGGAGGATGCTACGAGTTCCCGCAGTATGCAGACTGGGATGACGGAGATAACGTTGGATGTCTGATGCAGATGGAAAACAATGTAATGGCGTTCTTCTACGCAGGCCGTACGGCAGCTCACGGATCTGCAGTTGAGACTGAGATCCTTGGAACAAAAGGAATGCTTCGTATCGGTTCAACGCCTACAGACTCTCTGGTACAGGTATTCAGTGAGAACGGCGTTTGCCAGGAATGCTATCAGGATTTCCTTACAAGATGGCATTATGCTTACATTCGTGAGATGGAAGTTTACTGCGACGCAGTGCTTAACCATGTTCAGCCTACGCCGAACGTATATGACGGAACGGATTCTAACAGGATCGCCGAGCTCTGCAAGGAGAGCTTCATCAAAAACGAGCTTCTGAAGTTTGAATGATAAACTGATAAACTTAAAAACATTAAATTAACAACAGGAGAGGTTTTTTCCTCTCCTGTTTCCTGTTTCACAGGAAATTTCGTCAATTTCCTGTAAAACGAAACCCTCCGGGGGATGCACACACCGCACAGAGGAAGGCAGCTGCGCTGCCGTTTGGCGGCACGAAAAGAGCGAATGTGTATGGTTTGACAGTTTTTTATTCCAAGGCTGTCAGACCATATACCTGCGAAAAGAGGAAGGAGATACTCCGACCGCGCCTTTAAAAGCGCGGATAAAGTTTTCCGTACTCTTATAGCCTGCCTCCAAAGCGATCTCATTGACAGGTTTGTCTGTAGAAAGAAGACGATCCTTGGCAAAACCGATACGACGCAGCGTGAGATATTCATGAGGCGAATAACCTGTCTGCTGCCGGAAGCAGCGGGTGAGATAAGACGAACTCAATCCCACGTGATCTGCAATTGCAGAAACACTAAGAACTTTATTAAAATTAGAATCCATATAGTGCATTGCGTCATCTACCAGTATATTGATTGCAGCGTTGGATGATTTTCGATTCAGCATCGTACAGCATAACATAGAATATATCAATTCCGAGATCTGCACCTCGGCCACATGTTCATTCTGATCATAGTATTTTATCAGACGTTTGAGATAATGTTCCAGCTCATCCTGATTTGCGCAGGGAAAGACATGGTGATCATTATGAAGAGAGAGAATTTCTTCATAATAGACAGGACATGTTATTCCGTCAAAAACCAGCCAGTAGAATTCCAGATGCTCTGTCACGGCGTGATATTCATGGGAATTCTTACAGTCAAAAAGAACAGCGCTGCCGGCCTCCGCCACATAATGCTGTGTGTTCAGTGTGAGCTCCATTGCCCCTTTTTTGATCAGGAACAGCATATAGTGAAGCCGGTGTCCCGGCTGTCTTGCGATTTCGCTCATATTATTGAAACGATATCTTTTATCGCAGAAAAAATGACCTGCCCGGGTCGGATAAAACAGGACCTGCTCCGCAAAAGAGGATGGCGTAAATAAATATCTTTTGGATCCCGGCATAACGCCTGATTCCTGAAATTTCATGTATGCTCCTTTCCCTGAATCTATATCAGGCAATTGCGAAACCCCTTGCAGT
>DFHP01000018.1:4048-6811 GCA_002371335.1 Eubacterium sp. UBA3720 | reverse complement strand
AGCTCACGTTGCTAAATACTGGGATAACTAACTATCTGAAAAACAGGTTTTTCATATTTTCTAATTCCTTTAAAACATACAGATCCCCGCGATTCGTCGCGGGGATCTATTCGTTTAAAGAAATATTCCGGACTTCTCAGACTTCTTCTGCGCTGGAACGATATGGCGGCAATGTTAACGCCGGAAGTGTAGACGCTGCCATTATGGTAGAAACATGAGCCCTAAGGTAAGGATAGTAATCTTTTGAGATAATATCCTGAATGTTTTCAATATCATTTTCCAAGCTTATAATCTTATAAATACCGTGGCATTCTATTTCAATGATCGGTTTCGGAGAAGAATTATTCTCTTTGGATGCAAGGCAGAATATCAGCTTACATCGACCAAAGCTTGAATCCGCTTCATTGAATTCAAAACTACTAGTGATTGTTACGTCATAATCTATGTGCTGGTCTAAGCCTTCAGGGCAATCAATAGATACCCTCGTTACAGAATCCTGTTCTAGTTTGTAGGTAAACATTTTTCTTCTCCTCTGCCATTTATGAAATCAGTGTGAAAAACAAAATTATAATTCCATTGATTCGTGAATGTTTCGGGCCCTATTTGAATAGAATCTGTTGAACTATGAGGTGAACTGATATTGTTAGTAAAACTTATAGATATTTTAGGTTTCTCCATGCGAATATCAAGATCCAAATCTAATAAAGCTGCTATTTCCGCCAACTTGTTTATTGAAAAGTTATAGTCTGAGCTTTCCCAACGAGACACCATTCCTTGTGATACATGCAAAAATGCAGCAAACTCCTTTTGAGTCATATTGCGTTTGAGTCGCTCTTTTATTATAGCGTCACAAATTTGTGCTTGTGCCTTTGAAGACAGCACATCTGCTGCTGATAAACTGTTTTCAAATAATTCTAAAACATCATGTATATTTTTTCTGTGTTTATTCTTCATCCCTTATTCCTCCATTTCATCCAAACGGCGAATCATGACATTAATATATTTCTGATAGCTTGAAATCTTTTTTCCGGATTTTTCATTGAAACACACAAGAAAAACGGCCTTTTCATTAATAAAAGAGACCAGCAATCTAATGTTGACGGAAGTTGTTGTTATATGAAGGGAATAGAATATTCTCTGGTTATTATGGTATATATGAGATAATATCTCATGGCCATCAATCCGGTTTATCTCTTTGCCATGTTCGTTCAAGTTTTTCAGAGTTTTTGTCAAAGCTTTGAAAAAAGAGCTTTCGTTTCCTTTTAAAGATCCTTTTAATAGAGATTCTAATTCTGCTAAAAATAAATCGTGGAAGAGAAAATGTTCCCCATAGTCATCCAAAATGTGTAGTAATAACAAAACAGCTTTTTTATAATTCATGTTCTACCTTTATTATATTACTTATAAGTAATATTTTCAATGTATATGATTTTTTCCTTGAAGCAGGATAATCATAAATAGTTATCTTGTCGTTATAATATAATTGGTTTTATGTAAATACAATAACTTCTTCGGACACTCTGAGACTTTTCTGATGCGATATATAAACTATGTGTTGAGTGTGGCAAGTCCTTCCGTGTTATAATTGAATCATCATGTAAAGGAAGATGGGTACAATGGAAATAAGAAATGGCGTTGATTATATCCCACAAGTAAAAGAACTGATAATGGAATACACACAAAGACTGAACAGGGACCTTTCCTTTCAGAATCTGGATGAAGAGCTATCGGATCCTGCGAAGAAGTACACCGCACCGGAGGGAGAATTGATTGTCGCTGTAGATAAGGAAGAAGTGTTGGGCATGGTTGCGTATCATAAGCATTCCGATTCACGCTGCGAGATGAAGCGCCTGTATGTAAAGCCTCAGGCCAGAGGGACTCATTTAGGCGAAAAACTCGTAGAAGAGATCACAAGGCGTGCTAAAAAAGCCGGATATAAGGAGATGGTGCTTGATACGATCGTTCCTCTGAAGGCAGCTGTCCGTCTGTATAGAAAAGCCGGATTCAAAGAATGTGAACCCTACTACCACAATCCGATGCAGGATGTCATTTATATGAAAAAGAAATTATAAGTGCTTAAATATTCGAACAGCACGATCCACCCTTATCTCAAGAACATCTGTCGATGGTTTTTGGACAAAACAACTTGCTCGAATATTTGAACACCATGTGGCGGATGTTCTGCCTTTGAACTTTGTTATAAATTAAAAAGTGTGTTAAAGTATTTTCAACAGAACCCGACACGCCTCTCAACGATGCGGACCACGTCGGGTCATTTTTTTTAGGAGAATTGAAAAAAAGCGCAATTGCTCGTTCTTTTAATTCTTGGCTTGATAAAAGTGTTGCTCAATTATTCACACAGCACATCCATTCGTTCATTTATCAAATTCCATTATCTCAAAACAAAGTCTTACTGTTTGATTCATTCCCCCTATTTCCCCTTCCTCCTTGAAAATCCCTGTTAAATGTTGTATCGTTAACCTGTATGGCCATGTACCAACGGCCAACAAACGCCAATGCATATCATATGACCACTTCCATATCATGTGATATCATGCGTATCATGTGACGGTTTTTCCGCATAGACTGCGCACACTGCATAAAAGCTGGGACAAGCCGCATAAAAAACAGTATAATGGACAGACGCGGGAATTCCCGGGAGCGGATCCCGCCGTGATCGAACCATATAAATGATAAATAAAAACTTCCCACATGTCATTTTTAAACAGTTTAATCATAAACAGTTTAATCATGAAAAAACAT
>DFHP01000018.1:0-3951 GCA_002371335.1 Eubacterium sp. UBA3720 | reverse complement strand
CGCTTCTGTCTTGCAGGCAGCGGTACTAATGAATTTTCGGCGTTTACACTTGAAAATTCAAAGTGCCGGCCGCAAGCCAAAACCTTTCCGATGTTATTTTCATGATCACACCTGACGCTACAACATGAAGTGGGAATTTTTAATGATAAACATATAAATGATACCGGATCAGGAAGGCATAAGGGCCTGCAAGGGGATAAATTGAAACTGATAAGGGTTAAAGACAGGATAAAAAACATAAGATTCACCACCACATCCGCTGCGCTGATGCTGCTGGACTGCGTTCTTATCGCCGCCAGTATGGTAGCGGCGCTCTGGGTGCGTTATGACTGCAGTTTTTTAAACGTTGAGCCGATGTTCTGGAAGGCAATGTTAAGCTACATGCCGTTCAACATCGTTCTGACAGTGCTCATATTCATGTATGCCAGGATGTACACCATCCTCTGGCGTTTCGCCAGCATCTATGAATTAAAGACGGTGCTGTTTGCAGTATTTGCCTCCACTGTGGAGATGGAGCTGGGAATGCGGCTCATGGGCCTTGTCGTTCCCAGAAGCTATCCGTTTCTGTATTTTGTCATCATGTGCCTTCTGATCATAGGCACCCGGTTCTCGTACAGATTCCTTCGCATAGCCAGTCATAACAGAGAGAACGCGAAGACCATGACGCCGGTAAAGACCATGATCGTCGGAGCGGGCGCCGCAGGATATATGATCGTGCGGGAGATGAAAAACAGCAAACACCTGACCAGACAGGTCTGCTGTATCATCGACGACGACCCGAAAAAGATCGGAACCTATATGCAGGGAATACCTGTCGTCGGCGGCATGGAAAGTATTCCGGATTTTGTAGATCAGTATGATATAGAAGAGATCGTCATCGCCATCCCCACCCTTCCAAAGAAGGTGCAGAGGGATCTTCTGGAGATCTGTCAGAAGACAGAATGCAAGATCCTGATCCTCCCCGGCATTTATCAGCTGGTAACGGAAGAGGTCAGCGTTTCTCAGCTCCGCGCTGTGCAGATCGAAGACCTTTTGGGCCGCGATCCGGTCAATCTGGAGATGGACGAGATCAAAGAATACGTGACGGGAAGGACAATCCTGGTCACGGGCGGAGGCGGCTCCATAGGAAGCGAGCTCTGCCGGCAGATTGCGCTTCACAGACCGGCGCAGCTGATCATTTTTGATATATATGAAAACAACGCGTACGACATTCAGAATGAATTACGCAGGAAATACCCGGACCTCAATCTGGAGGTTCTCATCGGTTCGGTGCGGGACGAGATCCGTCTGGAACAGATCTTCGAGGCCTATCGGCCCGAGCTGGTATTCCATGCGGCCGCCCATAAGCATGTGCCGCTGATGGAGGACAGCCCTCTCGAGGCGATCAAGAACAACGTCCAGGGTACGTACCTGGTGGCAAAAATGGCAGATAAGTATCACGCCGGAAAGATGGTCCTCATCTCCACGGACAAGGCGGTCCGCCCGACGAACGTCATGGGCGCGTCCAAGCGTCTCTGCGAGATGGTCATCCAGTGCTATGCGCAAAAATCCGACACCGAATACGCGGCAGTTCGTTTTGGAAACGTCCTTGGTTCCAACGGGAGCGTTATACCTCTGTTCCGCAAACAGATCGAGAGGGGCGGCCCCGTGACAGTCACCCATCCGGATGTCATCCGTTACTTCATGACCATACCTGAGGCGGTCAATCTGGTGCTGCAGTGCGGCGCGCTGGCCCACAAGGGAGAAATATTCATCCTGGATATGGGCGAGCCTGTCAGGATCCTTGACCTGGCCACGAGAATGATCCGGCTTTCGGGACTTACGCCGGGCGTGGATATCGAGATCGAATTCACCGGTCTCCGCCCGGGAGAAAAGCTCTATGAAGAGCTTCTGATCAATGAAAAAAATCTGGTAAAAACAGATATCGACAGAGTATTCGTGGTCCAGCTGGGCGAACTGGATGATGAAAACCTTCTTAAGGACATAGAAAGTCTGGTTCAGCGGGCATTCGAGGGACATTATCCCATCAGGCGCGAGATACAGCGCCTGGTGCCGGAATACCGCATTCCGAAGCAGAACTACACCGGCGCGGAGCAGGCAAGGGAGGAAGCCGTCATGGCGGCGGAGAGGCAACATCTGATTTCACGAGCCGAAACTCAGACCGAAACACATGGTGGGAATCAAGCCGAAACTCAGGCCGAAACTTATGGAGTGACTCAGGCTGAAGTTCAGGCCGGGACTCATGGCGAAACGCAGGTTAAAGCTGCCGGCCAGTGAAAAAACATATAGAAACAGAAGAGGGGGATACCGTATATGGCATCCCCCTTAAACGTTTTATTTCAGTGTGAGAAGCCCCCCGTTTCTTAAACGGCGGGTTATGACAAGCGAGAAATGAATGAAAGAAAAACAGACGTAAGACGTAAAAGTGATATATAATACTGTTAAATGCAGGCAGCGGTACTAATGCAGTTTCACAGTAATATATAATATATGTGAGTATAAAAAGGGGAAAAAACAATGCAGGAAAAAAACAAATCCGGTAAAAAAACCGGCTGGAAAGTCGTATTCATCATTTCCATGATCGCGATCGCCGCCGGGCTTGGATTCACAGCGTGGTACCTGTATCAGGGATATCTGGCAGAGCAGGCCATGAAGGACGTGCAGGAGGCGGTCGTGGAGGAATCCGTGGTTTCGGTGGTCTCCGAAGTGGAGGAGAATGACGGCGCCGAAGGCGAGGAGGCGGAGCTTCCGGGAAACATCTATACGGCGGTGGAGAATCCGATCGACTTCGCGGCACTGCAGGCTATCAATCCTGAGCTCTACGCGTGGATCCAGATAAAGGATACAAACATCAGCTACCCGATAGCGCAGAAGGCAGGAGATGACGAGTTCTATCTTCATCATGATATGTACGGTGAGTCCCGGTATGCGGGCTGTATCTACACGGAAGAGTGCAACGCAAAGGATTTTTCTGATCCGGTCACGGTCATCTACGGACATAACATGAAAAACGGTTCCATGTTCCAGAACGTGGTGAAATTCCGTGACAGGGCGTTTTTCGACCAGCATCCCGACGTTTATATCTATACGCCGGACGCGGTCCGCAGATATCAGATCTTTGCAGCGTATACATACGATGACAGACATCTGATGAAGTCCTTTGATTTCACGGACAGAGCGGTTTACGAGCAGTATCTGGCGGATGTACAGCAGGGTCTGGATATGTCAGCTAATCTCAGAGCCGACCGCACAGTCACCGCCGATGACAAAATCATCACCCTCTCTACCTGTGTGGGCAGCGGCGAGAGCACACAGAGATACCTGGTGCAGGCGGTGCTGGCAGAACAGAATCCAACCATAGGATATGAAGAGATGGTGCTGGCAGACAGCACGGCTCAATAATTGCTCACAGACTGCATAGTGCAATAATTGCTGTCAGATGACGAGGCACAATGATTGCTCACAGACGGCATGGCATAATAATGGTATATCCCATAGTGGATTTTTATGCTATAATGTTTAAGCTGCGGGCCGGTAAGTGAAGACTTAACGTAAGAACCACCTGCAGTATCAGAGAAGTGCTTCGGTTTGGAAGATGTCAGCTGAAGCTGACCCGGATCCCGCGCCAAGTACCGCGCCAAATTTCACGAGAGAGACATGACTCTTATAAGCACAGCAAGCCGTGCTGAAAGCAGTGTTTGTATTTTAAGAAGTTTTTAGAATCTAAATGTTTATATAATGTTTATGTAAAAAGAAGTATTCAGATCCTAAGCAATACATAAGAGAAGGTAAAAACGTATTTATGAGTGAAACGAATTATAACGATTCCGGTCACCATCATCACCATCACCGCAGCTCCGGCAGCTACAGCAGTTCCGGCAGCCATCACAGCTCCGGAAGCTATAGCAGTTCCGGAAACCGTCACAGCTCCGGAAGCTACAGCAGTTCCGG
>DFHP01000145.1:27349-28302 GCA_002371335.1 Eubacterium sp. UBA3720 | reverse complement strand
CTCAGTCCCAATGTGGCCGGTCACCCTCTCAGGTCGGCTACTGATCGTCGCCTTGGTGAGCCGTTACCTCACCAACTAGCTAATCAGACGCGGGTCCATCCTATACCACCGGAGTTTTTCACACTCTATCATGCGATAGTGTGCGCTTATGCGGTATTAGCAGCTGTTTCCAACTGTTATCCCCCTGTATAGGGTAGGTTACCCACGCGTTACTCACCCGTCCGCCACTCAGTCACCTCAAGGCGAATCAATCAGAAGCAAGCTTCGTCAATCTTCAATTAGAGGTGCTTCGTTCGACTTGCATGTGTTAAGCACGCCGCCAGCGTTCATCCTGAGCCAGGATCAAACTCTCATATATAGTGTTTAACCGGTCAGGACCAACCTTTTCTGGCTAATCCATTCCTTTTTTACTGTTTAAAGGATCTTTCGATCGTTCAAAATATACTGTTTTGTGAAAACAGTCAAAACTCAATATTTTGAATTTTCGAGGATGTGTTTTACTGTTCAGTTGTCAATGTTCTTACTTCTTGTGATATCGTCGCTTCCGTGAGCGACAGCTTTCTAAATATATCACTTTCATTTCTGTTTGTCAACAAATTTTTTTACTTTTTATTAAAAAGCTTTTTTTGTTAAAAACAGAACGGAGAAGGAGGGATTTGAACCCTCGCGCCGGTCTCCCGACCTACACCCTTAGCAGGGGCGCCTCTTCGGCCTCTTGAGTACTTCTCCAGACGCTTCGTCTACCAAAAATATTATGTAGTTTTTTCGAACGCATTGATAATTATACAAATTGTGCCTATTTTTGTCAACTTTTTTTTGACTATTTTACTTAACTATTTTTCTACCACAACCTGTTGTTTTTATCAGATTTTTTTTACAATATATAGGACTTTGCGCGGCGTGCACATTCCCCCCGGAGTGTTTATTTCAGTAGGGAAGTGAACCTCCACTGA
>DFHP01000145.1:0-27275 GCA_002371335.1 Eubacterium sp. UBA3720 | reverse complement strand
CTGAGACGATCTTGTCATAATCCCCGCTCAAGAAGCGGGGATCTTCTCATACTGGGATAAATCAGGAAGAGAAGTTTTAATTAGTTAAAAAAACTTCCCGCTTCATGTTGTAGAGTCAGTTATTATCATGAAAAAAACACTGCAAATGTTTTGGCAAGACAGAAGCGGGAGCGTCCTGTGATGTCATTTTCATGATCAGACTGTAAAAAAATGATGTGCGGGAAGTTTTTATTATTTATTATTTATTCTTCGTCCTCTTCTGCCTTCTCATCTTTGTCAAAGACAGTATCCATGTCGATTTCTTCTTCATTTCCTTCAGCTTCGGTTTCCTGCTCCTCATCAGACGGATTCATTTCATCTGATTTTTCGGCCCGGACCTTCGCTATACCGGCTACGCTCACATCATCCGCAACGTTCATAACCTTAACTCCGGAAGTATTTCTGCCGATAACATTAATATTCGTACTCTCTATGCGGATAACTATTCCCTCCGTAGTGATAAGGAGGATCTCATTTTCATCTACTACTGCCTGAGCAGCCGCAAGCTTTCCTGTCTTTGGAACAGTCTTGTAACAGATCACGCCGATTCCGCCTCTTCCCTTTACCGGGAAATCAGACAGACGGGTCCTCTTTCCGTATCCCTTCTCGGATACCATCAGCATATAATCGCCCTGGATATCAAGCATCATGGATACTACTTTATCGTCTCCGCGGAGCCTGATTCCCCGTACTCCCATGGAAGCCCGGCCCATCGGCCTTACACAGCTCTCGTTGAAACGTATGCAGCGACCCTCTCTGGTAGCCATAAATACGTCTCTCTTTCCATCCGTAAACTTCACGTCGATCAGTTCGTCCCCTTCCTGAAGCCTGATAGCTGTCAGTCCCGTTCTGCGGATATTCTGATAATCCATGATATCTGTTTTCTTTACGATTCCATGTTTTGTCGCCATGAAAAGATAGTTGCCCTCTTTGAATTCATCTATCGAAAGAGCGGCAGATATCTTTTCTTCCGGCTGCAGCTCCAGAAGATTTACGATAGCCGTACCCTTCGCTGCCCGGCCCGCCTCCGGAACCTTATACGCTTTCAGCCGGTAAACTCTTCCCTGATTAGTAAAGAACAGGAGGTTCTGATGCGTAAAGGTAAGGAAAATATCCTCGATGTAATCATCCTCCAGCGTCTGCATTCCCTTGATGCCCTTTCCACCCCGGTTCTGAGCGCGGAAAGCATCCAGCGTCATACGCTTGATATAACCTCTCTTTGTCATCGTAATGACTACATTTTCGTTCGGGATCAGGTCCATCGTAGTGAGTTCGGAATGATCAACTGTGATCTCGGTTCTTCTGTCATCGCCGTATTTATCCGCAATGACAAGGATCTCTTCTTTTATCAGATTCAAAAGAACCTTCCTGTCGCTGAGGATCTCTTTATAACGGGCGATCTTTGTCTGAAGCTCGTTAAATTCATTCTCAAGCCTGCTTCTCTCCAGACCTGTCAGCGCGCGGAGACGCATATCAACGATCGCCTGTGCCTGCGCATCGCTGAACGCGAAAGCAGCCATCAGGTTCTCTTTCGCCTTCTGTGTGTTTTCGGAACCTCTGATGATCTTTATGATCTCATCTATGTGATCCAGCGCTTTAAGCAGACCGCTTAAAATATGCGCTCTCTCCTCTGCCTTGTTCAGATCATATTTCGTCCGGCGTGTAACGACTTCCTCCTGATGCGCCAGATAATACTTCAGTATCTCCAGCACATTCATTACCTTTGGCTGTCCGTTCACCAGAGCCAGCATGATCACGCCGAATGTATCCTGAAGCTGTGTATGCTTGAACAGTCTGTTCAGGATCACGTTCGGATTAGCGTCGCGTCTTGTTTCAATGCATATCTCCATACCCTGCCGGCTGGAATGATCGTTGATCGCAGTTATACCGTCGATCTTTTTATCCTTTACCAGGTCGGCTATCTTTTTTATCAGATTTGCTTTATTTACCATATACGGAAGTTCTGATACATGTATCTGTCCCTTGCCGTTCGGCAAAATCTCAATATTCGCCACGGCGCGTACTTTTATCTTTCCGCGTCCGGTCCTGTAGGCCTCCTCAATGCCCGCTCTGCCGAGGATCTGTGCTCCCGTTGGAAAATCCGGTCCTTTTATGGCCTCCATTATTTCTTCGATGGATGTCTCTCTGTCATACTCCACCTGATTGTCAATGATCTTTACGACAGCATTGATCGTCTCCCGCAGATTATGAGGCGGGATATTCGTAGCCATACCTACCGCGATACCGGAAGTTCCGTTCACCAGCAGATTCGGAAAACGCGCCGGCAAAATAACAGGCTCCTTCTCCGTATCGTCAAAGTTCGGAACAAAATCTACCGTATCTTTGTTAATATCGGCGACCATTTCCATGGATATCTTTGAAAGTCTGGCCTCCGTATAACGCATTGCGGCAGGGCTGTCGCCGTCTACGGAACCAAAGTTACCGTGACCATCAACCAATGGCTCTCTCATATTCCATTCCTGAGCCATATTTACAAGGGCTCCGTAAATAGAACTGTCGCCATGCGGATGATATTTACCCATCGTATCACCGACAATACGCGCACATTTTCTGTGTGGTTTGTCAGGACCATTGTTCAATTCGATCATCGAATGAAGGATCCTTCTCTGCACGGGTTTCAGTCCATCCCGCACATCCGGAAGAGCCCTGGAGGAAATAACGCTCATGGCATAATCGATATAAGAATCTTCCATCCGCTTCTTCAGATCGACGTCTTCTATTTTGTCAAATATTTTATCATCCATAAATTTGCCTTTCGTTTACTTATGCCTTATCCCGAAGACCGTCAACGGAAAAAACATGCTCATTTCTCAGATATCAAGATTCTTGACATCCATTGCGTGCTCTTCGATAAACTCTCTTCTGGGCTCTACCTTATCTCCCATCAAAGTAGTAAATGTCACATCGATCTCAGAAGCCTCATCCTCATTCATGACTACCCGGAGCAGGACTCTCTTTTCCGGATCCATGGTCGTTTCCCAGAGCTGATCGGCGTCCATCTCTCCCAGACCTTTATATCGCTGGATCTTGTTGGAATTATCCCTTCCGATCTCAGCCAGAATATTATTCAACTCATCGTCACTGTAGGCGTACCATTCTTTTCTGTTCCTCTCGATCTTATACAGAGGCGGTTTTGCCAGATAAACATGGCCCTGTTTGATCAGCTCAGGCATAAAACGATACAGGAATGTAAGCATCAGCGTAGCAATATGCGCTCCGTCCACATCGGCATCCGTCATAATAATGATCTTATCATAACGAAGCTTCGTAATATCAAAATCCTCATGGATTCCCGTACCGAAGGCTGTGATCATGGATCTGATCTCTTCGTTTCCGTAGATCCGGTCAAGTCTGGCCTTCTCCACGTTCAGGATCTTTCCGCGCAGAGGAAGGATCGCCTGCGTCGCGCGGTCCCTGGCCGTTTTTGCGGAGCCGCCGGCAGAATCTCCCTCAACGATATATATTTCACAATTCTTTGGATCCTTGTCCGTACAGTCGGCAAGTTTTCCCGGAAGCGAAAGTCCGTCCAGTGCAGATTTTCTTCTGGTAAGATCCCTTGCCTTTCTGGCCGCCTCCCTGGCCCGCTGCGAAAGAACTGATTTCTCAATGATGATCTTTCCAACCTGAGGGTTTTCCTCCAGAAACTGCTCAAGACCCCTGGATACTATAGAATCCACAGCGCCGCGGGCTTCGGTATTTCCAAGCTTCTGCTTTGTCTGTCCCTCAAACTGCGGATCCTCTATCTTAATGCTGATGATAGCAGTCAGTCCTTCTCTGATATCCTCTCCTGAAAGATTCGGCTCGCTGTCACGGAGAAGCTTATTCTTCCTTCCGTACTCATTCAGCGTTTTTGTCAAAGCATTGCGGAAGCCCACGATATGCGTGCCTCCCTCCGGAGTCAGGATATTATTTACAAAACCGTAAGTATTTTCCTGAAACGAATCATTATGCTGCATGGCCACTTCGACCACCACATTGTTCACAACGCCGTCGCAGTAAACGATATTATTATAAAGGGCTTTCTTACTGTTATTCAGATACTCTACGAATTCCTTGATTCCGCCCTCATAATGAAAATTTCTCTCTCTGATATGCTCTTCATTCCGCAGATCCTTCAGATATATCCGAAGACCCTTCGTCAGAAACGCCGTCTCGCGAAGTCTGGTCTTAAGCACATCAAAATCAAACTTCACTTCCTCAAAGATCGTATCATCGGGCAGGAACGTGACCGTCGTACCCGTTTTTTCAGGATCACATTCGCCAATGACCGTCAGATCAGTGACCTTGTGTCCTCTCTCATATTTCTGCTGATAGACCTTTCCCCCGCTGTAGACCTTTACCTCAAGCCATGAAGAAAGAGCGTTAACTACTGACGCGCCTACGCCGTGAAGTCCGCCTGACACCTTATATCCTCCACCACCGAATTTTCCTCCGGCGTGAAGAATGGTAAATACCACCTCTACAGCCGACAATCCTGCTTTATGATTGATTCCCACAGGTATTCCCCGGCCGTCGTCACTGACAGAAATAACGTCTCCAGGATAAATGATCACATCTATATTATGGCAAAAACCTGCGATGGCTTCATCGACAGAATTATCCACGATCTCATATACCAGGTGATGCAGTCCGCGCCCGGACGTACTTCCGATATACATACCCGGTCTTTTTCTGACTGCTTCGAGACCTTCCAGAATCTGGATCTGATCAGCACCGTAATCCTGCTCTACCTGCAATGAATCTTTGTTTAAACTCATCCTTATGCCTTTCTTTATATTCTTTTCATTCACTCTCTTCTTCGGATTTTATACCTTCCACATTTACCTTTCCGTCATCTACGCGGAAAATTTTATCTATCTCAAATTTCTTTTCCAGAAGATCCTCCATACCGGTGCAGGTGATGAAGGTCTGCACATTACCAATACTCCTCAGAAGATAATTCTGCCTGTTCTCATCAAGTTCAGACAAAACATCATCCAGCATAAGTATCGGTATGTCTCCTGTCGTTTCCTTCATCAGACTGATTTCAGAAAGCTTCAGAGATAAAGCCGCGCTCCTCTGCTGCCCCTGGGATCCGAAATGTCTTATATCAATATCATTCACTATGATCTTCAGATCATCCCTGTGCGGACCCGCGGAGGTCGTCTTAAATCTCTCATCCTTTTCTCTGGAATCTCTTATCTTTACGCCAAAATCAGACTTATCCACATTTTTCTCGTATACAATGTTTATAACTTCTGTACCGCCGGTCAGCTGAAGGTGAATATCCCTGATCACGGCGTTAAGTCTGGCGATCAGCTTTTCCCTGTCCTCTATTATCTTCTTTCCGGAACTGACAAGCTGCTCATCCCATACGTCCAGAGTATCTCTCAGAGAATAATTCAGATGCATATCCTTCAGAAGTCTGTTTCTCTGTGCAAGGATCTTATTATACGAGCTCAGCTGACGAAGATAGCCAGGATCCATCGAACTGGCGATCGCATCCAGAAATTTCCGCCTCTCCTTCGGACCGTTTTTTACGATATTCAGATCTTCCGGAGAAAAAAATACGATCTTTGCAAGCTCCAGAAGCTCCGCAGCCCTCCTGATGGGAAGGCCGTCTATGGCTACTCCCTTCGTCCTGTTTTTCCGCAGATGCATGTCGATTTTCCGCCGCATTCCGTTCTTTTGCAGATACATACGAATATGAGCTTCATCCCTGTCAAAAAGGATCATCTCTCCGTCCTTGCTCCCTCTGTGTGAGCGGGAGGTTCCGCAAAGATTCATGGCCTCGAGTATATTCGTCTTTCCCTGAGCGTTATGTCCGTAAAAAACATTTGTCCCATGATCAAATTCCAGCGACAGATTCTTATAATTTCTGAAATTTTTTAATTCTAAGGATTCAATATACATGATCTGCTGATCTCAGTTAATTATCTTAAATTCTCTGCCGTCATAGGAGAAAACATCTCCTGCATAAAGCTTTCTGCCTCTTCTGTCGTCAACTTCCCCGTTCACCTTTACCAGGCCGCTACGGATCAGCTCCTTCGCCTCCGCGCCATCGCCCACAACGCCGGCAAGCTTCATGGCCTGACCAAGTTTAATAAACTCATCTCTGATCTTTACTTCCTGCATTACCAAATTCTCATTCTTTCTCTTTATGTCTGTTATAACTTCCCGCTTCATGATGAGGGTCAGTCGTTATCATGATGACAACTGTTTCAGAAATTCCATGTGGAAAGTTTTTATCTATTATCTGGATATATTTACCGGCAGAATAAGATAAATATAATTCTCATTATCATCCTTGATAAAACAAGGCGCGATCGGACTCATATAATAGATCGAAATTTCCTCATCCTCTATCACCCTAAGAGCGTCTATCATGAATTTCGGATTAAAACCGATCACCATATCTTTTCCGTCTTTAACCGTGGAAATAGTCTCATCCATGGATCCCATCGCCGTATTAATGCTAAGTTCGATTGTATCGTCGGTAATATTCATCACGACAGGCATCTTATCGCTCTCCTTCACCAGAAGCGAAGCCCTGTTCATACAGGAAAGCAGATCCTGTTTATTAATGACAGTCTTAGTCTGATAATCCCCAGAAAGCATCTGGGCCACATTGAAATACTCCCCGTCGATCAGTCTGGTAAGTATCATAGTTCTGTCAAATTCAAAAATCACATGATCATCGGAAAAATATACCGTAACCTGATCTTCAAGGCCTCCGTCCAGGATCCTGCTCACTTCACTGAGCGCTTTTCCCGGTATGACCACTCTTCTGTCGGCGCACTCTCCTCCAAGTTCGATCCTGCGGATGGCGATCCTGTGGCCGTCCAGTGAAACGACCTTCAGGTTATTATTTTCCACCTCAAAAAGTTCGCCTGTCATGAGTTTGTTATTCTCATTCACGGCAATGGAAAAAATAGTCTGGTTAATGATCTGACGCAGTGAATACTGGGTTATCCTGATAGAATCCTTCCTGTCCACAACCGGCAGATACGGAAAATCATCAGCCGATCTTCCCGGAATATCAAATTTAGATTTTTCACAGGTGATCCTGACTATCAGGTTTTCGTTTGTCTCCATCATTACGATGTTATCGGGAAGCCTTCTCACGATCTCAAAGAAAGTCTTTGCGTCAATGGCAACTCTTCCTTTCTCGAGAATAGTTCCCTTCACCACTGTCTCGATTCCAAGTTCCATATCGTTTGAAATAAATTTGATCTCACTTGCAGAAGCATCGATCAGTATACATTCAAGGATAGGCATTGTTGTTTTAGATGAAACTGCCTTCATGGCAATATTTACGCTTTTCAAAAGTTCAGAATGATCAAACGTTAATTTCATTTGTTGAGAACTCCTTTCTTCTGGAATGGCAATTGCAAAACTCATAATTTCCCTTTCCTTGAGTTGTTCAATTACCCGGGAACGTATAAATATATAGATAGACTCCGTCTTAGTCTTCTTAATGGGTGTCAGTATGTGCATAACCGCATGAAATCCAATAACCGTAAGAAAAATTTATGCAGAAAACCATGTCAGGAATGCCTGGATAAAAAGTCAGGAAAATGTTCATAAAAATATATCTACAATGCCGCACATCAAACTGACATATGATACTGACAAAATGTGGATTACCGACAATATATATAAGAAGAAACTCCTGATACTGACATCAATATATCTATACGGAAGGATTTATTTTTTTGATTAGAAAATCGATTTCTGTCCTTATGTCAGGGTTTGACTGATAGTCTTTTTCTATTTTATTGATTCCGTACATTACAGTCGTATGGTTCTTTCCGCCCAGTATGGAGCCGATTTCCTGAAGGTTCGTTTTCGTCATTTCACGGATCAGATACATGACGATCTGTCTCGGATATGCAAGTCTTCTGGAACGGTTATCGCTGCATATATTTTCCGGAGTGATATTATAATGCTCGGCCACGGTGCGGATAATATAATCCGGAGTGATGACCTTCTTTTCATCCGGAGAAATGATATCGCGGAGAGCTGTTTTTGCCAGTTCAATATCAATATTGCGGTGCTCCAGGTTCGCAAGTGCAATGACCTTGTTCAGAGAACCCTCCAGCTCACGAATATTAGACCTTACATTCTGCGCGATATATTCGATAACGTCGTTGCTCACCGAATATCCGTCCATCTCTTCTTTCTTTCTGAGAATCGCCATTCGCGTCTCATAATCAGGACTCTGGATATCAGCCATCAGACCCCATTCAAAACGTGATTTGATACGCTCTTCCAGGATATCCATATCCTTCGGAGGACGGTCAGATGACAGGATGATCTGTTTTCTGGCAGAATGCAGCGCGTTAAACGTGTGGAAAAACTCTTCCTGCGTGGATTCTTTTCCTATAATGAACTGAACGTCGTCGACCAGCAGAACGTCTATATTCCTGTATTTTTCACGGAATTTAGAAAGAGCGGAATTATTTCCGTTACGGATGGCCTCGATGACCTCGTTGGTAAACTCCTCACTGGTAACGTAAAGGATATTCTTTGAAGGATTTTTTTCCAGAATAAAATGAGCTATGGAATTCATCAAATGCGTTTTTCCAAGTCCCACGCCTCCGTATAAAAACAGAGGGTTATATATTTCACCGGGGGATTCGGCTACGGCAAGGGCTGCCGCATGCGCAAATTTATTATTGCTTCCGACAACAAATGTATCGAAGGTATACTTCGGATTGAGGCCCGCGGCGCTGGAAATCTGTGAAGTTCTGTCGGATGAGACATCATTTTCCTCATCCTCCTCCTCATCAGACAGAAGAAATCTGATCTGAAGATCCAGTCCGGTGATCTCCGCAACGGCGACCTTGATAGGGAGCGTATATTTCTTTTTCACATAATTAGTGGCTGATTCAGGGTGTGGACTTTTGATGTAAAGAGTATTGTTTTCGACCTTTTCAAAAGAAAGAGGCTCCAGCCAGGTGCGGAAAGAAACATCAGATAACTCATGTTCTGTTACTATATGGTGCAGGATTTCATCCCATTTCTGTTCTATAATGTTCATTTAAAAGACTCTCTTCTGTTACTGATTAAGATTTTGAAAAATACGTTATTACTTTTTAAAATCGATATTTTGGCACAATAATACTTATATATCTTATAATAAATTCATAAAGAATACAATCAGTTTTCACAAAAAGTATTATGTCAATGTCTATAAATGATGATAAACGAAATGACATTATCCACAGCGGTAAATTAAAGGTTTCTAAACATAACTGAATGTGAAATACACATGAAACTGCGAATTTATCCACAAGTTATCGACAAAATGTTGATAATTTTACGTAAACTCCACATAAACCGGCATGTCCTGTGACAACAAGTTTTGCTTGACGCAGCAGGGGTTTGTGAATATAATGAGAATGTTATTTTATGTACATAGCGGAGTATTGTACAGAGAAGCAGAATGAGATCATTTTCTCTGTAAAAATAATTAATGAGTTTAAGGAGGAAACGAAACAATGAAAATGACATTTCAGCCAAAAAAGATTTCTCATAAGAGAGTTCATGGCTTTAGAAAAAGAATGAGTACTAAAGGTGGAAGAAAAGTTTTAGCGGCTAGAAGAGCTAAAGGCAGAAAAAGATTGTCAGCTTGATCCGCTTGTTCTTGGGACCGCAGCAATGTGGTCCTTTTATTTCGCGCGATAAGGCCCGGGTATATGCCGTATCTGTACGGGTATATATGTAAGGCTGGCGTATAGAAGGGGGCTGACCCGGACTGTACGTTAAGACCGGATAGATATGCTAGAATGTATGCGCGTATATAAGAATCCGGCGCAGACCGGAGAAAAATTTCATGTCTGCGCATATCATAAGATAAAGAAGATAGGGATCTTTACATGAAGTTTTCCGAAAGTTTAAAAAAGACGAGTGATTTCCGTTCAATTTATAAAAGCGGAAGATCCTGCGCAAACAGATATCTCGTTATGTACGTTAAAGAAAATAACCTTGAAAAAAACAGAATCGGAATTTCTGTAAGTAAAAAGGTGGGGAACAGCGTAGTACGCCACCGTCTGACCAGACTTGTCAGAGAAGCATATCGTCTTTCAGAAGAAAAATACATGAAAGGTCTGGATATTATCGTTATTGCGAGAGTAAATGCTAAGGACTGCACTTACCGTCAGATTGAGAGTGCAATTTATCATCTTTCAAAAATGCATAATATCATGGAGGATAAAAATGAAGTATGTGATGATTAAAATGATTCGTTTTTATCAAAAATATCTCTCACCGCTGAAAAATTGTCATTGTCCTTATATTCCCTCATGCTCACAGTATGCAGTGGAGGCAATTGAAAAATACGGTGCTCTTAAGGGAGGTTTACTGGCTGCCTGGAGAATTCTGAGATGTAACCCATTTTCAAAAGGGGGTTATGACCCGGTACCGTAAACTGCAGAGATAGCAAATCCTACACGGAGGAAAACAATTTGGAAATTTTATTGACAAAATCAACGACACCGATCATTGGATGGATCGCATGGCTGTTGGGATGGATCATGAATTACATTTATGAAGGTCTGAACGCCATAGGAATTCCAAACATTGGTCTCGCAATCATCTTATATACGATCATCGTGTATATACTGATGACGCCGATCCAGATCAAACAGCAGAAGATGTCAAAGATGATGTCCATCGTTCAGCCGGAGATCATGGAAGTCCAGAAAAAGTATCAGGGCCGCAGAGATTCCAAAGCACAGGAGCAGATGATGGCGGAGCAGAACGCTATTTATGCGAAATATGGTTATTCACCGATGGGAACCTGTCTGCCGCTTCTGATCCAGATGCCGCTTCTGTTCGCGCTGTATCAGGTAATCTACCGTATTCCTGCATACATTACAAGAGTCGGAGCTATCTATACGAATCTGGCCACATCCATGTCAAAAGTATCAGGTTCCGCAGACATCATTACTGAATTTATCAGTGAAAACAAAGTCAGAGTATATGGATCCAGAAGCTTTGATTCCGTAAACGGAATCACCGATTTCCTTTACATGCTGAAGCCGTCACAGTGGACAAAGCTCGCGAAGGTATCAGAATTCGCAGATCTTAAATCATCCATGGCAAGCGTAGCTGCGCAGGCAAAGAGCATTAACAGTTTTCTGGGACTGAATATTTCAGAATCTCCTCTGGATGCGATCGTAAACGGATTCCAGAATAAACAGTTTCTGCTGATGTTCGTAGCTATTATGATCCCGGTTCTGGCATGGTTCACACAATGGCTGAATTATAAACTGATGCCGCAGCAGAACAATGCTGCTTCAAGCTCCATGCAGTCCATGAATACGATCATGCCGCTGTTTTCAGCAGTAATGTGCTGTACATTCTCTACAGGTATCGGTATCTACTGGATCGCAGGTGCGGTCATCAGAAGTATCCAGCAGGTTGTGATAAATCAGCGGATAGCAAAGATGGATCCCGAAAAACTGGTCGAGGAATCCAGAGAAAAAGCTGCAAAAAAAGCGGCTAAAAAGGGAATTTCTTCAGCTTCTTCAGTGAATAATGCTGCAAGACAGAACGTTAAGAAAATTTCTAATCCTAAATATTCAAATCTCAGCGCGAAGGAAGTAGATTACTCCGCAAATGCTGAGAAGGCCCGTCCTGACAGTATTACCGCTAAAGCAAATATGGTAAGGAATTTTGAAAATAAGAATAAAAAGAAAAAATAGGGGTATCTGATAATGGGATATGAATATACAGAGGTTTCAGCAAAAACAGTAAATGAAGCCATTACAAAAGCCTGTATCGAGCTTGGGATCACCAGCGACCAGCTTGATATTGAGATTATCAGCGAGGGAAGCACCGGATTCCTCGGATTCGGAAGCAAACCTGCAGTGATCAAGGTACGTAAAAAAGAAACGATAGAGGAGCAGCTTGAAAAAATCGAACTCGAGCCAATCGACATCGCAGTAGTCAAAGAAGTAGAAGCCGAGCAGAAGGCAGAAAAGCAGGAAGCCGAGAAAAAAGAGGCTGAGAACAAAACAGCTGATATCAAAGCTGAAAAAGAGTTTGAAAAAAAGGCTGACAGAAAACCGGCTAAAAAAGATAACGGTAAAAAGAAAGCCAAAGAAAAAGCTCCTGAAAAGAAACATGATTCTAAGGAAATAGTACTCGAAAGATCTCCGGAAGAGATCGTTACCATGAAGGCGTCGGCATCCAAATTCCTTGACAGCGTATTCAAGGCAATGAATATGGATGTAAATATCACCATGAATTATAATAAAGAGACAGGAAGTCTCGATATTGATTTTGCAGGTGAAGACATGGGTATCCTCATCGGAAAGAGAGGACAGACACTGGATTCTCTTCAGTACCTGGTAAGCCTTGTGGTAAACAGAGACGTAGAAGATTACGTACGCGTAAAACTGGATACGGAAGACTACAGAAGACGCAGAAAAGCTACGTTGGAAAATCTGGCAAACAACATTGCGCGTAAAGTAAAAAAGACGAGAAGATCTGTTTCAATGGAGCCTATGAATCCATATGAGAGAAGGATTATCCATTCTGCTCTGCAGGGAAATCATTTTGTAGAAACCTACAGCGAGGGCAGCGAGCCTTACCGTCATGTGGTTATTGCTCCAAAGAGAGATAAATAACAGGCATAAATATGTATTTTATATGTATTTTTATGCAAAATACCTCTGAAAATATTGACACAGTTATAATTCAGAGTAAAATGAAATAGGAAAAAATCGTTTCCAAGGGGCGCGTGTTATGCGCGCCCTTTATTATGTCACAGAAGAAAAAGAATTTGACATATTAAGAGCGATTAAAGAAAAGAAGGAGAATGAATATGAAGAAGTTAGCAGCAGTATCAATGGCAGCTCTCATGGCACTTTCCATGACAGCATGCGGATCCGGAAGCACGGAGACAAAAGCAGCAAGCACAGTTGCAGCAGGAGATATAAAGACTGTAAATGAAGGAAAACTGACAATGTCCACCAACGCAGCGTTCCCTCCGTATGAGATGACGACAGACAGCGGCGATTATGAAGGAATCGATGTAGAGATCGCAAACGCTATCGCTGATAAACTCGGCCTTGAGCTTCAGATCGATGATATGAGCTTTGATTCAGCGCTTCTTGCCGTACAGCAGGGTAAGAGCGATATCGTTATGGCAGGCGTTTCCGTAACAGATGACCGTCTCTCTGTCATGGATTTTTCAGATACTTATACCACATCTACTCAGGTAGTAATCGTGCCTGAAGATTCAGATGTTACAGTAGATAGTCTCGGCGACTGTATGATCGGATGCCAGAAAGCTACTACAGGATATATTTACTGCTCTGATGATTACGGCACAGACCACGTGACAGCATACGATAACGGAGCCACAGCAGTTCAGGCTCTTCAGAACGGACAGATCGACTGCGTAGTAATCGACAGCGCTCCGGCACAGGCCTTTGTAGATACTACTCCGGGACTGAAGATCCTTGATACAGAATATGTGACAGAAGAATATGCTATCGGTTTCGGCAAAAACAGTGCTCTGAAAGATCCTGTAAATAATGCGCTCAAAGAGCTCATTAAAGACGGTACGGTGCAGGATATCATCGACAAATACATTACTGAGTAACTATAATGTTCAAGTAAAGAGCCCTTGGAAAAAAGGAGGTTATCTTAATATCTGATATTGGGATAGCCTCCTTTTTTAAACAGACAGGAGCAGGTGATCCTGAAAGCTGTATGGAATAGAGAAGGGAGAGACAAAACATGGAAGCACTTTATGAACAGTGGAAAGGCATGATGGCAGGCGGTCATCATGTGAGCGCATGGCAGAATTTCTTTGTAAAGTTCTACCAGGCTTTTATCGAAGGAGACAGATGGATCCTCTATCTGAAAGGCGTCGGAACGACTTTGATAGTTACGGCTATGGCGCTGATCCTTGGTATTTTTCTGGGAGTTGTAGTGGCCATGGTAAGAACGGGTCACGACCAGCAGCGTCCCGGACAGAAGAATCCGGTTCTGGGATTCTTTAACGTGGTATGTAAGATATATACTACCGTGATCCGCGGAACGCCAATGATGGTACAGATTTTGATCATGGGCCTTGTTATTTTTAAGAGCAGCCGTAATTTTACGGTAGTAGGAGCAATCTCACTTGGAATCAATTCCGGAGCGTATGTTTCGGAGATCATCAGAGGAGGATTGATGAGCCTCGATCCCGGTCAGGCTGAAGCGGGACGTTCACTCGGACTGAACTATATGACCACCATGAGGTATATCGTTATTCCGCAGGCGTTCAAGGCAATCCTTCCGGCACTGAGCAATGAGTTCATTATTTTGTTAAAAGATACGTCAATGATCACGGTCATCGGCGGAAAAGAGTTGCTTTATGCGGCACAGGGAATATACGCAAGGACCTATGAAGCCATGTTCCCGCTGATAGGTATAGCATGTATTTATCTTATTCTCGTTATGATACTGACATATCTGCAGGGAAGACTGGAAAGGAGGCTGCGTCAAAGTGATCGACGTTAAAAATTTGAAAAAGAGATTTGGTGATAACCAGGTACTTCGCGGTATCACCGAACATATCGATAAAGGTGAAAAAGTCGTTATTATAGGGCCCTCCGGTTCAGGAAAATCCACTTTTCTGCGTTGTCTGAACATGCTCGAGACACCTTCAAGCGGTGAAATTATATTTGAAAACGTCTCCATGACGGATCCGAAAACAGATATCAATAAACAGCGTCAGAAAATGGGTATGGTATTCCAGCATTTTAACCTGTTTAACAATCTTACGATCATGCAAAACATGACACTGGCTCCGGTAAAACTAAGATTAAAAACAGTTGAAGAGGCGGAAAATGAAGCAATGGAGCTTCTGGACAGGGTTGGACTTGCAGACAAGGTAGACGCTTATCCTTCACAGCTTTCAGGAGGTCAGAAACAGAGAATAGCGATCGTCCGCGCGCTGGCAATGCATCCGGACGTAATGCTTTTCGACGAGCCAACTTCAGCTCTCGATCCGGAGATGGTAGGAGAAGTTCTGAATGTAATGAAGCAGCTGGCCGACGAAGGAATGACCATGATCGTTGTAACACACGAGATGGGATTTGCCAGAGAAGTAGGCTCCAGGATCATGTTCATGGATGGCGGCGTGATCGCTGAGCAGGCTCCGCCGGAGGAATTTTTCGCCAATCCGAAGACAGAGAAAGCAAAACAGTTCCTGAGCGCAGTACTCTGACTGATCTGCGGCTTATACGGGACAGGAGAAAAAAAAGTTCCATAAGGGATGCCACATGACGATAAAAGAAAAGTGTGGCGTCCTTTTTTATGTGTGAATTGCCTGAAAGGTCTTATTCTGTTATAGTATTAATCGACTTTATTTCTGTTTATACAGCAAAATTTGAGAGGTTTTTTTGATGCCGGATTTTTATAATGATACGATAGGAGCAATCTCCACAGCACTTTCTCCTTCTGGCATAGCTATTGTCAGAGTAAGCGGTAAAGAAGCTTTTTCGCTGATTGAAAAAATTTTTGATAATGGTTTTGGAAAGAAGCTGACAGAACAGAAAACACATACGATCCATCATGGATATATCATGGACGGAAATGAAACTGTCGATGAAGTACTTGTTATGCTGATGAGAGGCCCGCACTCCTATACAGGTGAAGATACTGTGGAAATTGACTGCCACGGCGGCGTTTTGTCCGCAAGGAGTGTACTGGATACGGTTGTCAGAAACGGAGTACGTCCGGCAGAACCGGGTGAATTTACAAAGAGAGCTTTTCTGAACGGAAGAATGGACCTGTCACAGGCGGAAGCAGTGATGGATATTATTTCTGCCAGAAATCAGTTTGCTTTGAAATCTTCGATAAGACATCTGCGGGGAGCCATATCTGATGAAATCAGAGACATACGTCAGAAACTGATACATGAAACTGCTTTTATAGAAGCGGCATTGGATGATCCGGAACACTATGATATAACGGGATACGGCGGAAATCTCAAGGTTATCGTAGAAGAACAGAGAAAAAGGATCAGAAAGCTGATAGATTCTTCGGATTCAGGGCGCTTTATTTCTGAAGGAATAAAGACGGTGATCGTGGGAAAACCAAATGCAGGAAAATCATCTCTTCTCAACGCACTTGCCGGAGAAGAAAAGGCTATCGTTACTGACATTGAGGGAACCACAAGGGATGTTCTCGAGGATCAGATCAATATAAACGGAATTACGCTTTGTCTTATGGATACAGCAGGTATCCGCCAGTCTGACAACATCATAGAGCAGATAGGAGTGGAAAAAGCCATAGAGCACGCCTCAGACGCCGACCTCATTCTGTACGTGGTGGACAGCTCTGCGTCTCTTGACGAAAATGATCTGAATATCATTGAAATGATCCGTGATAAAAAATCGATCGTTCTGTTAAATAAAAGTGATCTGGACACAGTCATTTCCGCAGAAGAAATGGCCGGTAAAACACAGTCTCCCTGTATATATATTTCAGCAAAAAACAATGAAGGCATTGATGTGCTGGAACAGAATATAAAAGAGATGTTTTTCAATGGCGAGATCAACTTCAACGATGAAATATACATTACAAATATGCGTCACAAAAAAGCACTGAGTGATGCAGATGAAAATCTGGGTTTTGTGATCAGAAGCATTGAGGATGATATGCCTGAGGATTTTTATTCTATCGATCTGATGGCAGCATGCGACGCGCTGGGCGTCATCACGGGACAGACAGTCGGAGAAGATCTGGTGAATGAGATATTTTCTTCGTTCTGTATGGGAAAATAACAGAAAAACGATAGAAGAACGGTAGAAGAACAGTAGAAGAACGGTAGAAGAAAGACAGGACAAAGTCATGAAAATGACAGATCAAAATAAAAACAATATTATGTATAGTAAACATAATTATATAGATGTCTATGAAGCTTTTTTGTCTTCTATTCATTCCTGGTAAACATAATTATAAACATTTTAGGGAATAATTGTCAGTAAAAGAGTTGGTTTAATAAAAAGAAATGTTTATAAACGCATAAAAATGTGGATAACTTTTAAATAAAGAGGATCAAGCATGTCATTAATGGAAAAAAATTTTGATGTGGTAGTAGTCGGTGCAGGTCATGCCGGATGTGAGGCGTCTCTTGCATGCGCCAGACTGGGACTTGAAACGATCGTTTTCACGGTCAGTGTCGATAGTATCGCATTAATGCCCTGTAACCCAAACATAGGCGGGTCCTCCAAGGGACATCTGGTGAGAGAACTGGACGCTCTTGGCGGAGAAATGGGAAAAAATATAGACAAAACATTTATTCAGTCAAAAATGCTGAATAAATCAAAAGGGCCTGCGGTACATTCACTGCGCGCTCAGGCTGATAAAAGTGAATACAGCAAAAGAATGCGTTCCGTGATGGAAAATACGGATCATCTTACTATCAAACAGGCCGAGGTAACAGAAATCATCGTAGAGGATGGTGAAGTTAAAGGTGTAAAGACGCTTTCAGGTGCTGTTTATCACAGCAGGGCTGTTATTTTGTGTACGGGAGTATATCTGAATTCAAGATGTCTCTTCGGCGATGTGGTAAATGAAACGGGACCGAATGGACTGCAGGCGGCCACACATCTGACAGATTCGCTTATAAAGAACGGAATAGATATACTTCGTTTCAAGACAGGTACTCCTGCCAGAATAGACAGAAGAACTATTGACTTTTCAAAGATGGAGGAGCAGTTCGGAGATGATAGAGTAGTACCTTTTTCATTTTCGACAGATCCGGAGGACGTTCAGATAGAGCAGGTTTCCTGCTGGCTGACGCATACATGTGAAAAAACTCATGAAATCATAAGAGAAAATATAGACAGATCACCTTTATACTCCGGTTTGATCAGAGGTACGGGCCCCCGCTATTGCCCTTCTATAGAAGATAAAGTGGTAAAATTTGCGGATAAAACCAGTCACCAGGTATTCATCGAACCCGAAGGCAGATATACCAATGAGATGTATATTGACGGAATGTCTTCTTCAATGCCTGAAGATGTCCAGGACGCAATGTACAGATCCGTACCGGGACTTGAAAATGCAAAAATCGTACGTAATGCATATGCTATCGAATACGATCTGATCGATCCTGTTCAGATTCATCAGACACTTGAATTTAAAAGAATCAGCGGTCTTTTTGCCGGCGGACAGATCAACGGAAGTTCCGGATATGAGGAAGCTGCAGCGCAGGGCCTGATCGCAGGTATAAATGCTTCTATGAAATTGCTGGGCAAGGAACAGATCGTTCTTGATCGGGCTGAGTCTTATATAGGTGTGCTGATAGATGATCTGGTGACAAAAGAAATGATGGAACCATATCGAATGATGACGAGCCGCGCGGAATACAGATTACTTCTCCGTCAGGATAATGCTGATATAAGGCTTCGAAAGTACGGATATCAGGCAGGTCTGATCTCTGAGGAGCAGTATCAGGCGCTTCTGTTGAAACAAAAACGTATCAAAGAAGAGACAGAACGTGTAAAAAAGGTGAGGATAGGTGCAAACGATGCGGTTCAGGAATGTCTGAAAAAGAATAACTCAACGCCTCTTACTCACGGAATTACTCTGGAGGAGCTGATCAGACGCCCTGAGCTTAACTATGAATGTCTGAAAGAAATAGATAAAAACAGACCTGATCTTCCCTATGATGTCCGGGAACAGGTCAATATTAATATAAAATATGAAGGATATATAACCCGTCAGATAAAACAGGTAGAACAGTTCAGGAAAAAAGAAGCTCGAAGAATCCCTTCAGAGATAGATTATGATGATGTCAGCAGTCTGAGACTGGAGGCACGTCAGAAACTAAAAAAATTCATGCCCGCAAATATAGGACAGGCGGCAAGAATCCAGGGAGTTTCTCCGGCAGATATATCAGTTCTCCTGGTTTATCTGGAAGCTCATAAGATGAAAAAGCCTTAAAAAGGAAAAAAAGAGTTTGATTGAACGGAGTGCCGGGAGTGCTATTTATGAATAAATATGATACGAGTTCATTTATTGATCAATTGAAGAAATTTGAAATTGTCCTGACTGATGATCAGATAGATCAGTTTTTGAAGTATTATGAGCTTCTTATAGACTGGAACGAAAGAATGAATCTTACGGCAATTACCGGATATGATGAAGTGATAACGAAACACTTCGTAGACAGCGCTGCACTGGCCGGCTATATTACCCCAAAATCCGGGCATAGTTTAATAGATGTGGGAACAGGAGCCGGCTTTCCGGGAATCCCATTAAAAATCATTTTTCCGGAACTGAAGGTGGTTTTGCTTGATTCATTAAATAAAAGGATCAATTTTTTGAATGAAGTAATTGATACGCTGGGATTAAAAGAAATTGAAACCATTCATAGCAGAGCAGAGGATGGAGCAAGAGATCCGGAATTAAGAGAATGTTTCGACTATGCAGTATCACGGGCAGTGGCAAATCTCTCGACTTTATCAGAGTATTGTTTACCTTATGTACGGGAGGGCGGAATTTTTGTTTCCTATAAATCCGGGGATTGTGGAGCTGAAGTGAAAAAGGCTTCAAACGCTATACAAAAGTTAGGAGCAAAAACAGGAGGAGTAACTACTTTTCAGTTGACGCTTAAGAATGAGGTGTTGGACCGATCTCTTATATTTATAGAAAAAACAGGACACACGCCCGGACAATACCCAAGAAAAGCGGGGGTTCCGGTGAAAAAGCCTCTATAATTATAGAAAAATTATGAAACGCTATATGCACTATATAAATGAGAAACTGGTGTGATAAGTTAAATAGCGAAGAATGTTTCACGTGAAACATTCTTCGCTATTTTGCTTTCCGGATATATATATATCTGCAGAATTAACGCATTTCTGGTTATATACGTCGTGAATATATGAATCCTTGGGTATAGAAATATGTGTCTGTGGATATATGAATCTTTGGGTATAGTTATATACGTCTGTGGATATATATATCTGGGTATAGTTATATACGTCTTTGGATATATACATCTCTGGATATAAGTGTTCATGGATATATGTGCTGCTAAGTATATACATCTCCTTGAGTTGTTAAGGTTAAGTAAAGGTTTAATAAGAAAGCCTTATGTTTTTTAGAATAATAGGTTTATGTACAGAGGTTATTATTACATCATCGAAAGGCAAACAATAAATAAAAACGGAAAACACAGAGAAAACAACAAAAAGAAAACAACACAAAAAGGAGAAAAAATTATGAAGAGAAAAGCATTCGCAGCAACAATCGCAGCCCTTACACTTACAGTTGGAACAGGAACAGCAATCGGTGGAGTATATGCAGTAAGCCACATGAATGATAAAAACGCAGTTGTTACATATGCAGACAACAGCAAAAGCAATAAAGTAAACTCACTTATTGCAGAGGCAGTTAAAGAAGACAGCAAGACAGCAGAGCTTGCAGTTCAGAAAGCACTCGCTGAGGCACAGGCAGCAAAGGCAGAGGCAGAAAAAGCAGCAGCAGAGGCACAGACAGCACAGGCACAGCTGGCACAGGCACAGGTAGAACTCCAGACAGCACAGACAGCAGCTGCTCAGGCTCAGTCAGAGCAGGCTAAGGCCGAGGCTCAGGCCCGCAGTGAGGCAGCTCAGGCAAAGGCAGTACAGAGCCAGGCCGCAGCAGAGAGCGCTCAGGCAAGAGCAGCAGAGCAGAACGCAAAATCTCAGGCAGCACAGGTTAAAGCTGAGCAGGCAAAAGTAAACGCAGAGCAGAAGAAAGCACCTGAGAGCAAAAAAGCTGAGGTAAAAGCTCCGGTAAAGAAGAAAGAGACAAAGAAAGCTGAGACGAAAAAATCCGAGACAGTATCTCCGATCGGAACAGCTACTATCGCTGCAACAGACTTCACAGCATATGTAGTTAACGGCGTAAACGTTCGCGGCGAGTCTAATCCAAACGGCAAAGTTCTCTTTGATATCGGAAACGGTACAAAAGTAAACGTTAAAGGCGTTGTGACAAAGAACGGAAAGTCTACAGGATGGGTTCAGATCGAGATCAACGGAAATACATACTATGTATACGCTGAGTATCTTACAACAAATGCGCCTAAGTCAGCATCAGCTATCAAAGAGTCTGAGAAAAACACAGCTGCAATGGAGAAAACAGAGAAAAAAGTTGCTCCTACGATCGTAAACAGAACTCCTGCATCTGATGTAGTTACACCGGCACACAAAAACGACGATACTTCTGCAGGAAAAGCAGTCGCAAATGAGATTCTTGCAAAGGGAGAGCGCAAACAGCTTGCAGCAGCAGAGACAATTGAGACGGCATCTCTTCCGGAGGCATCAGTAGCAGCACCGGAGGCTCTGGTAACAGAGATTCCTGAGACAGAAGCAATTGTTGAGTCAGAGGCAATTGTGGTATCTCCTGAAGAGAACGTTCCTGTAGTAGACGCCGCAACTCCGGAAAAAGTTGAAGTACAGACAGAGGTTGTATCCAACGGTGACGCAGCACAGGTAATTGCTAATGAGACAGCTCCACAGGAAAATGTTCAGACACCTGAGAATGAGGATGTTTCTGAGAATGTACAGGAAGAAGTACAGAATAACGAAAGCGCAGAGAATACAGAGAACGTTGAAAACGTTGAGGAAGCTGTAGAAGCAGGCAACAATGAAGAGAACATCAGCGTATCCGATTCAGTAAGCGTAACATCAGAGGATGGACAGAAAGTTGTTCTTCACAAAAATGAAAACGGATGCTATGTAGACGAGAACGGTATGGTATACGCACAAAACGAAGATGGAACATGGGTATCTGGAAAGACATCTGACGATTCCACAGTAAACAAAGTAAAAAACACAAACACATACTCTTATAGCTATCAGGATTGATAAAAATAAGAATGATATAACAAATAACAGCTAAATCCCGTAAAAAGGATAATATACCCGCAAAAAGGCGGCTTCTGTAAAAAGAAGCTGCCTTTTCATCTTTTAGAGACATATTACATCGTTTCTTGTTTCATAGGAAATTTCGTCAATTTCCTGTGAAACGAAACCCTCCGGGGGATGCACACGCCGCACAAGGGAAGGCAGGTGCGTTGCCGTGCGGCGGCGCGCAAAGTCCGGTTCGCTCCCCTCAAGATTGAGGGGCTGGGGGAGCTGGAGTCCGCTCGCGGACTTTGTTATTTAATAAAAATTAAAAACATGAATCTTCATCGGACAAACAGGTGGAATAATTGGTTTATTGATGATATAATAACTTAGTTTTCAAAGGTTAAAGATAGATCACAACTGACGCAATAGTCGGGAATGTTTCACGTGAAACATTCCTGTGAATTGAGTCACTTTGATGAATAAACTAAGGAGGAAGAGTTGGGAAAAACTATTGCAGTTACGAACCAAAAAGGGGGCGTAGGAAAATCAACTACGGCAATAAATTTATCCGCGGCTTTGGCAGAACTAAAGAAAAAAGTTCTTACTGTTGATATGGACCCGCAGGGAAATACTACCAGCGGTCTGGGAGTTGAAAAAAACGAACTGGAAAATACAGTATATGAGCTGATGCTCGGAGAAGCTGAAATAGGTGATTGTCTGATCAATAGAAAAGAAAAATTCCATGATATTATTCCTTCTAATGTCAATCTTGCAGGTGCTGAAGTAGAACTGCTGTCTCTGGAAAACAGAGAATTTAAGCTGAAAGAGGCGCTGGATCCGGTCAAAGATAGTTATGATTACATAATAATTGACTGTCCGCCATCTTTGAATATGCTTACACTTAATGCTTTATCCGCAGCAGATTCCATTATCGTTCCTATTCAATGCGAATACTATGCATTGGAAGGTCTTGCCCAGCTTTTATATACGATCAATCTTGTAAAAGAAAGGCTGAATCCTGAGCTTGAGATAGAGGGGGTTCTGTTTACAATGTATGACAGCAGAACAAACCTTTCTGCACAGGTTGTTGAGAATGTAAAAGCGAATCTGAATGAGCGGATCTTTAAGACAATGATTCCGCGAAATGTCAGGCTGGCTGAGGCACCCAGTTTTGGTCTTCCTATATTTGAATATGACAAAAGTTCACAGGGAGCAAAGTGTTATAAAAAACTTGCAAGAGAAATATCATGGAAGAGGTGGATTTAATGGCTGCAAAAAGAGGATTAAATTTAGGAAAAGGTTTGGACTCTCTTATTTCACAGAATAGTTCAGTAAGCAAATCTACTGCAAATAATAAGCAAAATTCTACCGGTCAGAACAGCAAAAATTCCGAAGAAAATGTTTCCCGTGCTTTGGAAAAAGAACAGGGAAACAAAAGTGCTTCTAATGGAGAACCTGTTTATCTTAAAATAACTGAGGTTTTCCCAAATAAAGCACAGCCCAGAACTGAATTTGACGAAGAATCATTAAACGATCTGGCTGAATCGATCAAACATTATGGGGTAATACAGCCTTTACTTGTACAGAAAAAAGGCAAAAACTATGAGATAATCGCAGGAGAACGCCGTTGGAGAGCCGCAAAGCTTGCTAAATTAAAAACTGTTCCTGTTATTATTAAAGAATTAAGCGAGCAGGAAGTTGTTGAGATTTCTTTGATCGAAAATATTCAGAGAGAAGATCTGAATGCAATCGAAGAAGCCAACGCATTCAGGCGTTTGATGACAGAATTTGACCTGACACAGGAAGAAATCGCTAAAAGTGTCTCACGAAGCAGATCCGCAATCACTAACTCACTTCGTCTTTTAAATCTGGATGAACGGGTACAGCAGATGCTGGTCGATGGAGACCTTTCCGCCGGCCATGCAAGAGCGCTTCTCGGTCTGGAGGACGAAGATCTTCAGTTTACTGCAGCCGAGGAGATTGTAGCCTCCGGGCTGAACGTGCGCGAAACTGAAATGATGGTAAAAAAACTTCTGTCGCCAAAGCCGGAAAGTAAGAAAAAGGTTGTTGATGAGCAGATGGAAGCTGTATTCAAAGAACTGGAGAGAAAGCTTACAGATTCTACGGGAACAAAGGTTTCCATACGCAGGGGACGCGGCAAACGTGGTAAAATTGAAATTGAATACTATTCGCAGGATGATCTGGATCGTATCATTAATATGTTGAATTCAAATATCTGAGGGGAGAAAATATGAATAAATTATTTGATTCGATCGGCGTGGGATTCGGTGTGGTTTTTATTATTATGATAATAGCCATTGTGTTCCTGATGATTTTTTCGGGAATGATGCTGCTGGAATTAAACCGTATTCGAAGAAGATACCGATCTGTATTGAAAAGCAGTCCTTCTGCTAATAAAAAGGAAAAAGCTTCAGAGAAAGATGTTAAGGATCGTTTGAAACAGCTGGAGAACCAGAGCTATAAGGGAGAACTTCAGGGAACGGACATCAGAGATATCAAGTCAAAGATGGGAACAACGCTTACCCGATACGGAATTGTAAAGTATGACGCATTCGATGACGTAGGCGGAAAGTTGAGTTTTGTCCTGGCAATGCTGGATGAAAACAATACCGGTTTTGTACTGGATGCGATCCACAGCAGAGACAACTGCTTCCTTTATCTGAAGGAAATTGTAAATGGTGAATCCTATATCATGCTTAGTAATGAGGAAATGGATGCGCTTCGAAAAGCGGCATTCGTTACAGATGAAGAAGAAATCATCTGAAAAAGGATCAAAGCTATTTAAACAAGTTCAATGAATCTGATTGAAAAAATCTGCTGAAAATAAACGAGTTATTAAATGAAATAGCTTAAGAAACAAATCAAGAAAAAACTTAAGACATAACTTATCTGAGAGAGGGAGAAAAGATAATGATCGATATTAAATTTTTGCGTGAAAATCCTGATATTGTAAAAGAGAATATTAAAAAGAAATTCCAGGACGCCAAGCTTCCAATGGTGGATGAGGTGATCGCACTTGATAAAGAGAGGCGTGAAACGCTGCAGGAAGCAGAAGCTTTAAAAGCACGCAGCAATAAGACAGCAAAAGAAATCGGAAAGCTGATGGGACAGGGCAAACGTGATGAGGCTGAAGTTATAAAGAAAGAAGTAGCCGAATCCAAACAGAAGATCAAAGACCTCGATGCACGCTCAAAAGAGATAGATGAAGAAATCTCGAAGAGAATGATGGTGATTCCTCAGATCATCGATCCTTCTGTACCGATCGGAAAGGATGACAGCGAAAACGTTGAGATCCAGAGATACGGAGAGCCTGTAGTTCCTGATTTTGAGATACCTTACCATACAGAAATCATGGAATCTTTCAACGGCGTTGACTTTGAATCCGCAGGACGCGTTGCAGGAAATGGATTCTATTACCTGATCGGCGATATTGCAAGACTTCATTCTGCCGTACTTGCCTATGCAAGAGATTTCATGATAGACAGAGGATTTACCTATGTGATCCCTCCGTATATGATCAGAAGCAGTGTGGTAACAGGAGTTATGAGTTTTGCGGAGATGGAATCCATGATGTATAAGATCGAAGGAGAAGATCTCTTCCTGATCGGTACAAGTGAGCATTCTATGATCGGACGTTTTGTAAATCAGATGCTTCCGGAAAAAGAGCTCCCGATCCATCTCACAAGTTATTCACCATGCTTCCGTAAAGAAAAAGGAGCGCATGGAATTGAAGAGAGAGGCGTTTATCGTATCCATCAGTTCGAAAAACAGGAAATGATCGTAGTATGCAAACCGGAGGAAAGTAAGGAATGGTACGATAAGATGTGGCAGAACACAGTTGATCTTTTCCGCACTCTTGATATTCCGGTACGTACTTTGGAATGCTGTTCAGGAGATCTGGCAGATCTGAAGTGTAAATCCTGTGATGTTGAAGCGTGGTCTCCAAGACAGAAAAAATACTTTGAAGTAGGAAGCTGTTCTAATCTGGGAGACGCTCAGGCCAGAAGGCTGAAGATCCGTGTAAAGGGTGAAGACGGAGAGAGATATCTTCCGCATACTCTGAACAATACGGTCGTTGCTCCTCCGCGTATGCTGATCGCGTTCCTTGAGAACAACCTGAACGCTGATGGAACGGTAAATATTCCTGAAGTACTTCGTCCATACATGGGTGGAAAAGAAAAGCTTATCCCGAATAAATAACATGACTCTCCTTTGAAGCTTATGATTTTCATGAGGACATAAAGTATGCATAATTATTTAAAAACGATAGGATTTCGTAAAGTTAATACGCCAGATGATCTGGATAACCTGATCGCGGATGTTCTGCTTCATTATGATTATAAAGAAGTAGTCGAGAACGAAAAAGGACAGCTATTTGCCCAGATATCCAAGGAATATGCCATGGACACCGGCATAACGGTCTTCGGCGCCTATGATGATGAAAATCTCTTCCATATTGAATACTATTATCCATACTTTATGGGTTCCCAGATCACGAACTGTCAGCATATGACTATTGAGAGAAAGATAGGTTCAGAATCATTTTCCGGCGCCTCTGACGATGTAAGAGTTGGCACCATGCTGATATTTTATCTTTTGAACGGATCTGAGTATATTCGTGAAGTCCAGAGTCAGAAAAACCCTGAAAAACATGCCGCTGTTTCATATTCCGCATTGGCATCCAAAGGAGTAATACTGCTTCCTGTGGAAAAAAATCCTCTTCAGGCAGAGAAAAACGAGAGAAAAATTGAAAAAAAGAATGACTGGTATCTGGCGGCTGCCAATGGGGATGAATCAGCGATCGAAAGTATTACCATGGATGATATAGATATCTATGGTATGATATCCAGACGCATTCGCAATGAGGATGTGTATACTATTGTAGATTCATATTTTATGCCGTATGGTTTTGAATGTGATCTTTATAAGATCATGGGAGAGATCACCGGCTGCCGCGAAGTGAAAAACGTGGTCACCAATGAAAAAATGTATCATCTGAACATGGTCTGCAATGGTATTCCGCTGGATGTATGCGTCAGTGAGAAAGACCTGATCGGAGAGCCGGCAGTCGGCAGACGCTTTAAGGGAATCATCTGGATGCAGGGGTATGTACACTTTTAATACGTTTACTTTTAATTCGGGCATTTATAATTCAACTAAAAACATTTGATATCTTGCAAACGACTGCCAAATATAGTAAGATAATCTATAGGCTTGCAATAAAAGCACAGCAGGATTTCAGATCATGGATGCAGCATTCAGTATGAGCAATGTGACATGTAACATGTCGCGTATCCCATGACAGAAAAGTAAATGCAGGTCCGCGTAGCTCAGTTGGATAGAGCGACCGCCTCCTAA
>DFHP01000053.1 GCA_002371335.1 Eubacterium sp. UBA3720 | reverse complement strand
GAGTACAAGGTCGAGATCGAGACTGTCCAGCCCAAGGTCGCTTATCGTGAGACCATCCGCAAGACTGCAGATATCGATTCCAAGTATAAGAAACAGTCCGGCGGCCATGGCCAGTACGGTCATGTCAAGATCAAATTTGCTCCTTCCGGAAACCTCGAGGAAGCTTATGAGTTCGACGAAGAGGTCGTCGGCGGCAGCGTTCCGAAGAACTACTTCCCCGCTGTTGAGAAGGGTATTGCCGAGACCGTCCTCAAGGGACCTCTGGCTGCATATCCTGTTGTCGGCCTGAAGGCAACTCTGTATGATGGATCCTACCACCCTGTAGACTCCTCCGAAATGGCATTCAAGACCGCAGCCAGCCAGGCAGTCAAGAAGGGCATCATGGATGCCAACCCCGTCCTGCTTGAGCCCATTGTCTCCCTCAAGGTCACGATCCCGGATTCCTATACCGGTGATGTTATGGGCGATCTGAACAAGCGCCGCGGCAGAGTCCTTGGCATGAACCCGATCCCCGGCGGCAAGCAGGTTGTCGAGGCGGAAGTTCCCATGTCCGAACTGTTTGATTACTGCACTGTTCTCCGTTCCATGACCGGCGGACGCGGCGATTACATGTATGAGTTTGCACGTTATGAGCAGGCTCCCGCTGATGTCCAGGCCAAGGAAGTAGCAGCACGTGCTGCAGCTCTTGAGGAGGGCGCAGACGACTGATTCTGACGTTCAGCCACTGAAAACAGATAATGAAAAAGGCGCATCGGTTTGGTGCGCCTTTTTGTCTGCTCTGTAGTGTCCGCTTTAAATCATTGCAGTGTCGTCACATGCTGGCCAGCCCCTTGATGCCTTTGAAGGTGAGAATACTGAGTTTGCGGGACAGGTCTTCAATATTTTGTTTGCGGCCTGTATTGAACCATGTTTTATAGACTGCGATCATCCCTGATATTGAATAATCGAGCAGAAACTCAAATTCTTCCGCATCGTGTCCCACTGTGTCTGCAAAGCTTTCCCAGAGCTGCTGTTTCAGAGGGGTGACAATCTTCATCAGAAGGGAAGTCTGTTCATTCGCAGCAAATACGCTGGCGTAAAATTCCAGGTCTTTCTCAATCAGCCTGGCAAGGCGCAGGAAAATGTCTTCCGGTTCATTGCTGATCTCCAGAAAGTCGATTTTATTGATAGAAGAGGCAAACTCCTGTGCGATTTCGTCCTCGATCTCATCGACAACCATAGAAACATCACTGTAATAATTGTAAAAGGTCTTGCGGTTGATATCCGCTGCTTTACAGAGTTCTGTTACTGTGATCTCCCCAAGGGGCTTACTGGCAAGAAGCTTTGTCAATGCCATGCGGATGCTCCTCTTTGTACGGACGACACGGCGGTCTGTTCTGTCGGACGTCCGTTTTTTTTCAGGTTTTTTCTGATTTTCTCTATTTTGCATTGCTTTACCTCTATAGCTTACAGCCGAAGGCTGTGAACCTGCAGCCATAGCTCATTTCGTCCTTGCCAAAACCACAATAGTATCTCGAAAAAGGGACAATAAGCAGTAAATATGTGTATTTTGATACACAATTGTGTAAAAACGTTCACTAAACTACATTTACGCGAAAGCTTGTTGTTGTAAGCACTCTCTACAATCGTATAATAATACACATATGTTGCTTATTCAAGCTACATAATCTGTTTTGTACAGGAAAGAGAAAGTGGTTGTTACGGGACACACCCGCACCAAATACTTTGCTGTCTGATGCGGTGCCTGCAGTCCTGACTGGATGCAAGGGTGTTTTCCGTTGGCGAAGGCCAATTTGAAATGGAAAAGACCCCATTGCTGGTTACGGTGTGACCAGAGGTTTGGAGAATAGAAAAATGTATGAGATATATGTAGATGCCTCTATAGATGTGGAGAACAGTTATATAACGGACAACAATATCCATTTCATTCCCATGAAATACATGATCGATGATCAGGAATATGTAATGGACCGGCAGCAGACAGAAGAGGAACTGGATCATTTCTATCAGAAGATGAAAGATGGCTCGATCACAGGTACCAGCCAGATCACGCCCTATACGTATGAACAGGTATTTCGAAAAGAAGCGGAGCAGGGACATAATGTGCTGTATCTGTGCCTGTCGAGCGGACTGAGCAGTACCTATGCCTCCTCCCTCAATGCAGCACAGTCTGTCATGGAGGATTTTCCCGATGTGAAGATCGAGAGCGTAGATACCCTGGGGGCGACAGGCGGCGTAGGCCTTCTGCTGATGCAGGCCATTAAAGGGCGCGATGAAGGGAAAACAATCAGTGAAAACGCCGCTTATCTGAGGCAGATTGCACCGGACATCGGATTCTGGTTCATGGTCGAAGACCTGGAATACCTCAAGCGCGGCGGCCGTGTCTCGGCAACAGCAGCTTTTGCCGGCAATGTACTCAACTTAAAGCCTGTCCTCAAGATCAACGACGAAGGAAAGCTCATCAATATTTCCAAACAGCGCGGAGTCCAGCGGGCGGTCAAATATCTGCTCGAATGTTATGAAGGCTCATATGACGATACTATCAGCAGCGATGTCATCGTTGCCCACGCCGTCTGTAAAGAGCGTGCGGAGAAAATGCGCGATGAGATCCTGCGGATCAACCCCGGGGCAAAAGTTCAGATCTGTCCCATGGGTCCTGTGATCGGATCCCATACAGGCCCCGGCTTTGCCGCAATCATCCATTTCGGAAACAGAAATTTCCGTTGATCTGTAGGCCGGACAGAGTCACCGGATAGAGTTCTGATCCATAGTATTTACGCCGATAGTTTTTGATCTGTAATCTGTACGCTGATAGATTTCCAATCTCTTTTCCTTTCATTTTACGTTTATGGATACAAATGAGCCCTTACGTCAGTCCGCCAGGCTGGCCAAAGGGCTTATTGTATACATGTGGCCATGGACAGCTGTGCTTGACGAATATGCCTTAGTTGGATTATTATATTGAAAGTTTGTTTCTGCTATATTTTTTTAAAATTCTGTGTTTTGGAAAGGGCAGAAGCAGATATTGATGGTTAACCGGACAAAGGAGCATTAACATGAGATACGATTTTAAAA
>DFHP01000170.1 GCA_002371335.1 Eubacterium sp. UBA3720 | reverse complement strand
GAATATTCCAAACCGCTTTTGGCTACTTTTGAATTATTTGAAGGCCATATGAAGGCATGGAATCCGCAGCGCGAAATGGAATATGGCCTGTTTCGAGTCCCAATACCGGAGTTTTCCAACGCGGCATTTCGTGAAGGTTTAGTTAATGCTTTTTGTCATAGGGACTACACGATACTTCAATCAGTGAGAGTGGCCATTGAAGATGAAGGTTTAACCATCAGTAGTCCGGGAGGCTTTATAGAAGGAGTTAATCTGGAGAATTTGCTGACTGTAGAGCCACATAGCAGAAATCCAGTGCTTGCAGATGCTCTGAAGCGAATTGGATTAGCCGAGAAAACTGGACGGGGAATCGACCGGATTTATGAAGGATCTATCATTTATGGAAGACCTTTGCCAGATTATTCAGAGTCTACTTGTAAGAACGTCAAGCTTTTTATTCAGCGAGCGGAACCGGATCTTCCATTTACAAGAATGATATCAAATGAAGAAAAACGGTTGGGGAGATCCTCACCTATTAATTCACTTCTTATTTTGTTTGCCCTTCAGACGCTTCGTAGAGCATCATTACATGAATTGGCGGATAATATTCATGTAAATGAAATGCGGACAAAAGCAAATGTTGAGAAATTAGTTGAGGCTGGACTTGTAGAAGCTATAAGGAACACTTCTGCAAGGACATATATTTTGAGTTTAAAAGTCTATCGTGACCAGGATAACATGACAGGCTATGTACGACAGACAGGCATCGATCTAATTAAACACGAGGAACTTATTATAAAGCTCGCCAAAACACAGCATGGAATTGTTACAAGAGAAAATGTTGTAGATTTGCTGGGAATCAACCCTTCGCAAGCATATAGAATGCTTAAACGGCTTACTGAGAGCGGAAAGCTTAAACTCGTTGGCTCAGGGAGAGCTGCCCGCTATGAAATGGTTTAATAGAAAAACACGCAAGTAAACGCACGAGTGCGTTTACCGTGTGTTTGGTCGGAACTATGTGGATTTATTACCCAGAAGGCGGGTGATCAACATAGATCTCATGAGTAAAAACAGGGGGCGTTTTTCATCTAAAAAACGCCCTCATCTAAAATCCATCTATTTGTGGAGATGAAATACAAAATGAAAGTAATTGATTTAACACATGTTATTGAAAGTACGATGCCTGTTTACCCGGGTACGGAACCACCAACCTTTGAAGCAGCTAATACATATGAGAAAGATGGGTTTAAGGAAACAAGACTTTCTATGTTCACACATACAGGAACTCATATGGATCCGCCTGCTCACCTTTTCCGGGACAGGACTACATTGGACGCTTTCCCTCCGGATCAATTTATCGGCAAAGCATTGGTTATTGACTGCACTTCATTAAATGAAGGCGAACCGATTACAATGGAGCATTTGCTGCCTTATGGAGAAAAGATAGAAGAAGCGGATTTCCTGTTATTCTATCTTGGATGGGACGAACGCTGGGGTACAAAAGAATACTTTGGAGATTACCCGTGTGTTGATGATTCCGTTTTGGATCATATTCTTGATGGTAACTATAAAGGGATAGGGTTTGACGTGATAGGCCTTGATCCTATTGCAGATGTAAATCTTACACGGCACAAAAAACTGTTTAAGAGCAAGGATATTGTCAACATAGAAAACCTATGCAATCTGGGGAAATGCGGCTCTGAGCTCTTTTGGTTCAGCTGCTTTCCACTGAAGCTCAAGGATTGTGATGGGTCGCCTATACGCGCGGTTGCATGGTTTGAGTAGCGAAAAATCCGGAATTCGATGCAGCGCTGAAGGAAATCCGGAATCAGGTAATAGCAGAACGGGAGGGAGCTGTCTGACCAGCCCCTCTCGTTCTATGTGATATCACGTCATGATATGGGCATAATTATGTTGAGCCGGTTTCTCCGGTATGCTATACTTTCCACACAGGGAGGACTCACAAGATGCAGATAATTCCAATGAAAGATTTAAGAGATACCAATGCATTATCAGAAAAGGCGCATGCTAAACTTGAGCCGATTTTTGTTACAAAAAACGGATATGGTGATCTCGTAGTCATGAGCATAGAAACGTATGAGCACATCACCGGTAATTCCGTGCCGGAAGAAGCGATTACGCCATCAGAGTCCTGACAGGAGGTATGGAAAAGATGCCATGAAGATGTTCTTTTATAAGGGCCTCCGCAAAGCGTACCCACAGGCGCATTACCGCGACATGTCCAAATACGGTCATGCGATGTACTGCATTATGGATCCGAAAAGCTATGTGAAGGACATCGAGAAGATCCTCCGCAGGCAATAAGAACGGTGACAGCAGGTGACGGACATTGCTTACAAGGAGGTATGAATATGGAACACAGTTGGATTTTGATCGTGGCAATGATCGGGCACGTTCTTTGCGTATACGCCGACAGGCTGCTGCTCTGCACGCCCGGCGGTCAATTCAGTTTTTCTGATATGAAGGATAACCGGAGGATGGCAAAGCTTTTTGAGGCGAAGCCGGAGGGCGACCCTTTGCGTTCCATCGTTCTCGGAACGGTCGCCATGTTTTTGCAGTTCTTCGGATATCTTGCACTCGGGATCTGGATGCGTCAGTATGCCGTCCTCTGGGCGAATCTGATGATCGTCGGTGCAGCGATGATCTATACCTTCGGCCTGGCGCATCACATACTGGGCTGTACAGCAGAATGGATCTACATCAAAAGCGATCATACCGAAGAAGGATGGAATCTTACAAACAACTTTTTCGAGAAAACTTCGGCAACGATGATCGGATGCTATGCGGGCATTCTCTTGTTCTCGGTCGCACATTTCATACCGGTGGTGACAGGAATGACGCCGCTTCCCGCATGGGCATGCGTGTTCAATCTCCTGCCGCTGTTTCTCGTGCAGGCACCGTTCAACATTCCGGGCGCGGGAAATATCGCCGGTGCGGCGATGTACCTTGGTTTGTTTATTCTGTTTTTGATCTGGTGATTATAAAACATGCAGGAGGCGATCAACTTGAAAGCTGTTTATACACTGAAAGAGGACGGCTTCAGCGCTTATTGGTTTGAGGGCGGCAAATATAAGGAAAAGGCCATCATCTGGATGCATGGATCTGCGATGAACGAAAAGCACTGTCTGGCAGATTCCCTGTATCTGAGAGAGGCGGGATATTCCGTACTTGTTCTGGGTTTTTATTACTGGAAAGGTATGTCCAAAAAGATGCGGGCCATTCCCGTGGAATATGTGGAAAGAGCCGTATCTGAGCTGAAGAAAAACGGATATGAGAAGATCGGGATCCACGGGATCTCATCCGGCGCGGCCTACGCGCTCCTGTGCGCATCGCTTATCCCGGATATTTCCCTGGTCCTCAGCATCTGCCCGTTCGACTATGTCGTGGAAGAACCGAAGATCATAGGAAAACCGACCGGGCGTTCCTGGTTCAGCTATCGCGGGAAGGATTATCCGTGCGCTCTCTTTACTGGCCAGAGGGAGAAAGGATTCTTCGGATCGCTCAGGGAGTACAGAAAGCAGGATACAGAGCATCAGGGTGAATTCCTGCGGTCTCTTTATGAGAACGCGACGCTTACGGAAGAATCCCGGATCAAAGTGGAAAATATGAAAGCGGATGTTCTTTTGGTCGCCCCGGAGCGGGATAATGAATGGCCGTCGCCGGACGCCGTAAGACGCATGGCGAAGAAGCTTAAGGAGGCATCCTATCCCTATCGCGTGCAGGCAATCATCTATCCCTATGCAAGCCATCTGCTCGGGACGAACCCGCCGGAATCCTGGAAGAAGGCCTTCCCAGCTGAAAAGAAATGGCCGAAAGAATGCAATGAGGCGAGAAAAGACTGTTTTGAGCAGGAATTCCGGTTCCTGGAAGGGTGGCAGTCATGAGTTTT
>DFHP01000032.1 GCA_002371335.1 Eubacterium sp. UBA3720 | reverse complement strand
AGAAGTTCTAATGCTTGTGCAGATTGTTTGAATCGTTTGCACAAATTTCCCATCCTACTGAGTTTCGCAATTAACTCATCATCTAAATTCCCGCTTTATGAATGAAGGATCAGTCGTCATCAGCAGCTTTCATGCTGTTCAGAAGCATTTTAAAATGCATATATACTTCATTTCTTCCTGACTCTTCGTTTCTGTTCTCTATCGCAGTGAGCAGCATTTCATGCCGTTTTGCCAGCTCTACTATAGAATCTCCTGAAAGCATCGCGGAGAGTTTCGTATTATCATACACATAGCATTGCTTCCAAAGCCGCTTCATAACCTCATTATCAGAGATATTAATGAATGCCTCATGAAAACGTACATCATTTTCCACAAAATTTTTTATATCTCCGGATTCCGCGCTTGAGATCATGCCCTTCAGGCTTTTTTTCATGCTTTCAATCACAGAAGGATCATTGATGCGAATGGCATCGACGATCGCCATTGATTCAAGCGCAATACGCACTTTATAAGTGTCCTCAATTTCCTTTCTCGTGATCTGACGTACAACGCTTCCTTTATACGGAATGCTCTCTACTACTCCGATCAGCTCAAGCTCTCTGATCGCCTCCCTGATGGGAGACTGTGAAACTCCCAGTTCTTTCGCCCATCGTGTTTCGATGATCCTGTCTCCGGGTTTCAGCTCGCCGGAAGTGATCGCATCCATTAAAGCTGATTTTATCTCATCACGGTAAAGCGGTCTTTTTTCAATCTTATATCTTGTTCTTTCTGGCATTATTCTCTCCTGTTAAATACCTGTCCCTCTGGATCATAGCTTAGCTATGATATAATCGATAAAAACAAATCAAGGAAAGTATAACATATAACCCCAAATATGGTCGAGAAACTCTAATTTATTTTTTCAAGTAAAATATCTACAGTGCCGCCGCAAACCATTCCTTCTTCCTCCGCCTCTTCAGCAGTCATATTGACATGCAGCAGTTCCGGTCTGCTGTCAGCGGCCTGAAGCATCCTTCGTGCCTTCAGGAGAGCATCCGCCTCCACGCACCCTCCGCCTATCGTACCTGCTGTTGTATAACCATCTTCGAGCAATACCATTTTTGCGCCCGCCTCGCGGGGTGCCGAACCTTTTCTTTGAACGATAGTCATCAGTATTTTTTCCGATCCGCGCTTTTCATATTCTGTTCTGTCCAGGAGCGCATCGAGTATCTCCTTCGGGAAGCCGCTGTTCTGGTTTTCCTGGTTTTTAAGCTGAATGATCTGGGCTATGACAGAAACCGCAATTTCTTCCGGCGTTTCAGCGCCGATCTTCAGTCCCACCGGCGTATAGACCCCGGAAAGGATCTCCGGATCTATTCCTTCCTCCTCCAGATTCTCCATGACGATCTTCACCCGTCTTCTGGATCCCATCAGGCCGATATATGCATGCGGCTTTTTTGCTATTTCCCGCAGACATACTTTATCCCATTTATGACCTCTGGTCACGATAACAAACCATGTGTTGGCGTCTCCCCTGATGCCATCAAGCGCTCCGGTAAATTCGTCGCATATCACGTTCACATTTACTGCTTTTGCCATTTCCGTGAAACTCATTCTGTCATCTATCACAGTCACATCGAAACCAATCATTTTTCCGATCTTTGCGATTGCGATCCCCACATGTCCTGCTCCGCAGATAATTAGTTTTTTACTTCCTGTTATCTGCTCCACGAAAACCGGCACACCGTCTATCCGATGCAGGCCCGTATCCCTTTGTTCCAATATTTCAGGATGCAGTTTAAAAAAGGTTTCCTGTTCGGAACGCCATATATATCTGTCGCCTGAGATCAGCGCTTTTTCACCTATAAATTTTCCGTCAGTGACTGTGACAAGCCTGTTATCTTCCTTTGGATTCAGAGATTCAATCTTCTCATATAAATCTGTCATTCCTGCCTCCTTGTACTAAAATACGCCTGGTTATTGCGAAAAGCTGTATAGTCAGGAAGTTTTATGAACATTTCCCATCTACCACCTTGCTGTCCGTGACCCGACCCTGTAACGCGCTACTGCTTTCGCCGTACAGGCGATCACCTGATCAATCTCCTCTTTTGTATTCATCCACGAAAGTGAATATCTGATCCCTTCATACGCTTCTTCCATTGTCCTGCCCATCGCCCGCAGAACATGAGACGGATCCGGGAGTCCAGCCGCGCAGGCTGAGCCTGCCGAAGCACATATGCGGTGCATATCTAGCGTTACCAGAATATATTCTGCCGGTACTGTCTTAAATGAAACATTAACATGCCCCGGCAAACGGTCTTTTTCCGGCCCGTTCAATCTGCAGAACGGAATCTCTTTTTTCAATCCGGAGATAAGGTATTCGCTCAGCTCCCTTTCCTTCTTCATGCGCAGCTGCAGTGATTCAGCCGCTTGTTCGGCGGCAATTCCCACTCCTACAATACCTGCTATGTTTTCTGTTCCCGCCCGGCGATTCTTCTCCTGTCCGCCTCCATGAATAAACGGCGGCAGCTTTAAACCTTTGCGGATATACAGAAAGCCGCTTCCCTTCGGACCGTAAAACTTATGTCCGCTGGCACTGAGCAGATCCGGCTGCAGCTTTGCAACATCGACCGGAATATGCCCTACTGCCTGAACTGCATCCGAATGAAACAGAATGCCGTTATCATGAGCTATCCGGGCTATTTCCTTCACCGGTTGTATTGTTCCTGTCTCATTGTTTGCAAGCATCACTGATATAAGAACAGTATCTTTACGGATCGCTTTCTCTATCTGTTCCAAAGAAACACGGCCTTCTTCGTCTGTATCCAGATAAGACACCTCTGCCCTTCCTGACCGCTCCAGATATTCGCAGGTCCGAAGTATCGCAGGGTGCTCTGTCGCGGAAGTAATTATGTGTTTCCCTTTATTCTTCCCGTACTCCAGCCCCGCTGCAATTGCCCAGTTATCTGCTTCTGTTCCCCCGGAAGTAAATACGATTTCATTGGTTCCTGCATTGATCAGGGTAGCAACCTTCTCCCGCGCATTTTCCAAAGCGGCACGGCATGCCTCAGACGCCTGATATATGGAAGATGGATTCTGCCATAAGTTTTCCGCTGCTTCTGACATTCCTCTGAGGACTTCCGGATCCAAAGGGGTCGTCGCCGCATGATCCATATAAATATACTTATCCATAAGCAATGCCTCCGTTAAATATATCCTCCGCCTTTTCCGAATCCGCAATTCGGGAAAGTACATATGTCGCATGAGAGACAAAGACCGCCTTCTCCCAGGCATGTGATGTCCTTCAGACTGAGTACATCATCTGCCATAACACGCGGAAGAACAAGGTCAAAAATCGTACGCTTCGCATACATGACACATCCCGGCAGACCCATGATCGGTATACGACTCTCGTAATACGCCAGCAGAAACATGGCTCCCGGCAGCACCGGCGCACCGTAGGTGACTACTTCTCCTGCCACTTCCCTTATGGCGTAAGGAGTCTTGTCATCAGGATCTACGCTCATACCACCGGTACAGATTACCATATCGGCTCCTTCGGAAATCATTTGGCGTATTCCCTTAATTATATGTTCAGGATCATCATCACTGATCACATGCCCTGTGATCTCCGTATCAAATTCTTTCAGCTTCTCCTCAATCACCGGAGTAAATGTGTCTTTGATCCTTCCGTAATACACTTCGTTTCCGGTCGTAACAATACCGACCTTTTTATGAACATACGGGAGGATCGTGAAAACAGGCTCTGTACCTCCGGCTGTCCTGGCACGTTCCATTTTTTCTTTTTCGATAACAAGCGGTATGATCCTCGTTGCAGCGACAGTGTCGCCCTTTTTAACAGGGAAATTCCCATGTCTTCCTGCAATCATCATCTCACCAAGTGAATTAACTGCATTCAGTTTTTTTCTGTTAACTTTCAGAACGCCGTCACAGTCAGAAATGATTCCGATCTTTCCCTCTTTCACGGGCGTCGGATGAAGATGTTCATTTTTACAGATTTCGTACAAAACCTGTGCTGCTTCATTTTCATGAAGCATATTCTCATCATTTTCCCAGATATATATGTGGTCTTTTCCTACACTGAGCAGAACCGGTATATCTTCCTCGCGGATCACGTGGCCCTTGCGAAATACAGCATCCTTTGTCACGCCTTTAATAATCTGCGTAATATCATGGCATAATACCTGCCCGACAGCGTCTTCTGTCCGCATCAGCTTCATAATATCCCTCCGTTCGTCTCTGTGTTTTTTATCGATTATCGATTATATAATATTATTAATTGTTATGTATTGTCAAGGCATTGAGGAAATACAATACTTCACAATTATTTTTTGTTGTTTTTGTGAGTTCTGCTGCCAGAAATTCACACAAACGTAATTTCTTATGACAGAACAAGGTCCGGGAGCGAACCGGACTTTGCGCGCCGCCGCACGGCAGCGTAGCTGCCTTCCTCTGTGCGGCGTGTGCATCCCCCGGAGGGTATGTATCGCAGGAAATCAACATGATTTACTGCGATAGAACAAAGTCCGCGAGCGGACTTCA
>DFHP01000019.1:8038-8244 GCA_002371335.1 Eubacterium sp. UBA3720 | reverse complement strand
TATATGCGGTTTTGAAGGTACGTCAGGATCGGATACATCATTGATCGGGATGATCCGTGAAGATAATATATATGACGATAAAGCAATACAGTCCTTCTGTATTGCTTTTTTTGATTCATGGGAATTTTATCTATTATCAAACTCTCCCGGGGGGGGATGCACACGCCGCACAGTGCGTAAAGTGCGTAACCGGGGACGGAGGTAAG
>DFHP01000019.1:7509-7918 GCA_002371335.1 Eubacterium sp. UBA3720 | reverse complement strand
ACTTACCTCCGTCCCCGGTTACGCTTTTTTTCCGCTTCGATGCTGAAAGACGGAACTTACCTCCGTCCCCGGTTTCATGCGCTGATGGGTTCGTGATATAATTGGAAGAAGTGAAGCCGGAGGTGGCGGTATGGTTTTTGTAATTGATGATATATCGGATGGAATAACAATCGAGAAGTATCTTAAGGGGCTGCGTTTTTCGAAACATCAGATCAGCAGGCTGAAATTTAAAAACAGAGGCATAGTGCTGAACGGAGAACAGACACGGGTGACCACAGTCTTAAGAAAAGGAGATTTGCTGGAACTCTCACTGAGGAAGAAGTATGAATGCAGCCGACAGTATGGATGCGGCTGTGAAGAAGAAATCCGAGACGGGAAATATAGTCATTTGGAAGCAGAACATCCGGAA
>DFHP01000019.1:0-7459 GCA_002371335.1 Eubacterium sp. UBA3720 | reverse complement strand
GGAAGCAGAACATCCGGAAATTTTATATGAAGATGATTTCCTGATGGCGGTAAATAAGCCTCAGGGCATTGTCTGCCATCCATCCCACGGACACTGGGGAGATACGATGGCAGACCTTGTTATAAAACATCTTTATAGAAACAATATGAAAGATGATATTGAGCCCGAGATTTATCTGGCAGGACGTCTGGATAAGGATACATCAGGTGTCCTTTTGTTTGCGAAGGATCGGGAGACAGCAGCTCTTCTGGCGGCGCAAAGAGCCGGGGGAGAGTTAAAAAAGACATATGTGGCTTTATGCCGGGGATGTTTTGGAGAACGCGATCCAAAGAACGGGCAGATCAGTCTGCCAGTCGGAAAGGATCCAAAGTATTTGAACAAAATGATGATCACTGATGACGGCAAACCTGCGCAAACGTTTTACAGTGTCATTTCATCGGGAATATTTATGGAAGCGGGATCAAAGGAAAAATGTCTGACACGATCCGTATCTGCAGATAATTCCGCAGCTGCAGATAATTCGGGAGAAAGAACATCGCAGAAAGCTTTGATGCAGAAAGGAGACGAGGTATCGCTGGTGAAAGCTGAGATCATACATGGCAGAACACATCAGATCAGAGTGCATATGGCGTCGATCGGGCATCCACTGCTGGGAGACCCGATATACGGGGAAGACTCTACCTATGCAGATGACTCAGGAAGGGGTGAAACTGACGCCCGGAAAAACAGAGATATGATCGTGAAGAAAAGAGCATCTGTCTCCGCAGAGATTCATGCATGCAACAGTGAAGCGGATCACAAAAAGAGTCATAACCCGGTCCGCAAAACAGGAGCAGACGACTTCGCACATTTGCATGCATGGAAAGCTGTTTTAAAACATCCTTATAACGGCAGACTTATGGAAATAGAAGCGCCGATGCCGGAGTGGGTAAAAATGGTCACGCCTGTCTCTTCAACTCAGATGGGGAGTCCCCCGCCTATAGGCGGTGGGGATTGAATCAAACTTGACTCAGTGGCAGGTTTCAATCCCCATCTGAGTTGAGCCTCCGGTGGATCGCAGAGCTGCGCAGAGGAAGACGCACAAGTGCGTCGCGCAACTCGCGCGCGATCAGAGATCGCGATTGAATTTGAAACGGGAAGTCTTTTTGAATTATTTTCGGGTCATGAGTTCATGTTCCCTGCAGAGCTCGCCAAAGAGTTTATACGGACGCCAGTTCTGATTGACAGGGGTCAGCACGGCTTTGTAAGGGATGCGTATGCTTTTTTTTCGCATATTTGCCAGAACTGCATCAAGTTTTTCTCCGGAAAGTCCGACAAAGACCAGCATGGGAGCAGAGATGGTATTCTGCGTGGCAATGTCTGAAGTCTCCGGCGGGGGGATGATCTCAGACGCACTATTGGCGGAGGCGTTTCCGGAAAGTTCCGGCTTTTCTTCGGATGAGGTGCTGAATGAGGCAGAAGTGTTTTTTCCCAGTCCGGCGATTTCTCCGATAGTTAGATCATAATCAGAGGGAGAAACGTATTTTAACCGCAGTTTAAGCGGCATCAGAGCCTGTCGAAGGCGCTGCTTCATTACGCTGTCATTAACCTCAAAGATCAAAATTGATTCTTTCATATATATTTCCTTTCATATCCTCAAAACATACAAATACTATTTCAACTTTCTTGTAATATCAGGATCTGCCGGTACATCGTACTTTAAGTAACAGGCAAAAAACTCCCGCATGGAATTTATGAAACAGTCTGATCATGAAAATTCAAAGTGCCGGCCGCAGGCCAAAACTTTTACGATGTACTAGTTCTGTCTGCGTACTACGGCATATTCGTCGCCGTTGCGATAATACGGGCAGGAGCGGTAATGTCCGGACATGATCCTGCCGTAATCATCTTCATCCATGTCTATATCGCAGACATAACATTCGTCGTCTTCATCATATATAAAAAAGGCACATGTATCACAATTAAAATCCGACATATTAACATTTCCTTTCATTTAATCCACTTTACTATAAACATTTATCGTAGAAAAAGCAAATGCTGCCATCTGATGAACCACAGGAACCGCCGTCTGATGAGCCGCGGCAATACAAAAGATTGCCGGCGTAAGTGAAAACCGCTGTGAAGCAGGAACGCAGAGGATTGCCCAAAAAGGCTCAAAATGCTATAATCGTCTGGAAACCTTACGAGGGGGATTACATATGAAACGAATATCGATATTAGGATCGACAGGATCCATAGGAACGCAGACCCTTGAAGTGGTCCGAAATAATAAAGACATGAAGGTGATGGCGCTGACAGCCGGCAGCAATGTTGAGCTGATGGAACGTCAGATACGGGAGTTTTCTCCGGAGCTGGCGGTCATGCGGGATCCTGAAAAAGCCAGGGAGCTGCAGCAGAAAGTAGCTGATCTGGATGTGAAAGTTTCTGCGGGAATGGACGGAATGATTGAAGCCGCGGAGATCCCGGATGCGGATATCGTGGTCACGGCAGTCGTAGGAATGATCGGTATACGCCCGACTATAGCTGCGATCAATGCAGGAAAAGATATTGCGCTGGCAAATAAGGAGACACTGGTGACGGCGGGACACATTATCATGCCGCTGGCCGAAGAGAAAGGCGTGCGGATACTGCCGGTGGATTCTGAACATTCCGCTATTTTCCAGTGCCTTCAGGGAAACCAGAAGAACAGGATAGATAAGATACTGCTGACCGCATCCGGCGGTCCGTTCAGATCATGGACGAAGGAGCAGATGAAAAATATTACACTGGATGACGCGCTGCATCATCCCAACTGGTCCATGGGACACAAAATAACGATCGACAGTTCTACTATGGTGAATAAAGGACTCGAGGTCATGGAAGCCAGGTGGCTTTTCGGACTGGAACTGGACCAGATCCAGATCCTGATCCAGCCGCAGAGCATCATTCACTCGGCCGTGCAGTTTATGGACGGAGCAGTCATTGCGCAGATGGGAACTCCGGATATGAAACTGCCGATCCAGTATGCTCTTTGCTATCCGGAGAGAAGGGCTCTTCCGGGAGAGAGACTTGATTTTGCAGAGATCGGGCAGATAAGTTTTGAAAAACCGGATTTTGAAAAATTCCCGGGGCTTATGCTGGCCATGCAGGCGGCGCATATCGGCGGATCCATGCCGACGGTGTTCAATGCGGCAAATGAGAAAGCGGTTGCGTTGTTCCTGGAAAGAAAGATCGCTTATCCGGAAATAGCGGAGCTGATCGCTGAAGCAATGGAGGCTCATTCATATATATCGGAACCTTCGCTGGAGGAAATCCTTGATACGGAGATGATCATCAGAGATTTTGTGGATTACCGATATAAAGGCAGAAATGCACAGCAGTGAAGCGGGCAGAGAAATTACGGCAAAAGAGATTTTGGAGCGGCAGAAATGATTTTAGATAAAATAAACGGACCTGAGGATATAAGAAGGCTGTCTCTGCGCCAGATGGAATTACTGGCGGGTGAGATCAGGCAGGTTCTGGTCGACACCACCAGCCGGAACGGAGGCCATCTGGCGTCCAACCTGGGAGTGGTCGAGCTGACGATCGCAATGTATCGCGTATTTGATTTTCCGAGGGATAAGGTGGTCTGGGATGTAGGACATCAATCCTACACGCACAAACTTTTAAGCGGAAGAAAGCAGGGATTCTACGAGCTCCGCAAATACGGCGGTCTCAGCGGATTTCCGAAGAGACGTGAAAGTGAATATGATACATTTGATACAGGACACAGTTCTACGTCGATTTCCGCGGGGCTGGGAATTGCGCAGGCGAGGGATCTTCTCGGCGAGGATTACAATGTTATCTCAGTCATCGGAGACGGGGCGCTGACAGGCGGAATGGCGTATGAAGCATTAAACAATGTGTCCCAGCATAAATCGAAATATATAATAATTTTGAATGACAATAACATGTCCATTTCACATAATGTCGGGGGAATGCATGCGTATCTTACCAGACTTCGGTCCGCGGGCGGATACAATAACCTGAAGGCGTTCGTAAAGGCGGATCTTAATAAGATCCCGGTCGTGGGACCGCATATGGTCGACAGCATATCCAGGACGAAAAACAGCATAAAACAGCTGGTCATCTCGGACATGTTTTTTGAAAACATGGGCGTTACCTATCTGGGCCCCGTGGACGGCCATGATATACGCGAGGTAAGCAGGATACTTAAGGAAGCAAAAAAAATGAACAAACCATGCCTGATCCATCTGCTGACCTGCAAGGGAAAAGGATATAAGCCGGCGGAGGATCATCCGGAAAAATTCCATGGAGTCGGCCCCTTCGATGTAAGCACGGGAAAACCGGTAAAACCGAAAACGAAACAGAACTATACAGATGTTTTCGCTGAGACGATGTGCGAGCTTGGCGCGGCTGACCCGAAAATCGTCGGCGTGACTGCAGCAATGCCGGACGGCACAGGTCTTTCCGCCTTCGGCAAAAAATTTCCGAAAAGGTTTTTTGACGTAGGCATAGCGGAGGAACACGCTGTGACAAACGCGGCCGGAATGGCGGCGGCCGGAATGAAGCCTGTGGTGGCCGTTTATTCCTCATTTCTGCAGAGAGCATTTGATCAGATCATGATGGATGTCTGTCTCCAGGAACTTCCGGTGGTCTTCTGTATTGACCGCGCGGGACTTGTTGGAAGCGACGGGGAGACGCATCAGGGAATACTGGATCTGACGTATATGTCTGCCATACCGAATATGACGGTGATGGCGCCAAAAAACAAATGGGAACTGAAGGATATGCTCCGTTTTGCCGTGAATCTGAACAGGCCGGTCTCGATACGCTATCCGAGGGGAGAAGCCTATGAAGGACTGAAGGAATTCCGTGAACCGGTCGTCTACGGGAAAGGGGAGTGCCTGTATGAGGAGCAGGATATAGCTCTTCTGGCAGTCGGCAGTATGGTTTCTACAGCGGAACATATCAGGGAAAAGCTGCACGAAAAAAAATATCACTGTTCATTATACAACGGAAGATTTATCAAGCCGATCGATACAGATCTGATCGATCGTATTGCGGAAAAACACACTGTGCTTATCACGCTGGAGGAAAATATACAGCGGGGCGGATTCGGAGAGCAGGTGTTAAACTACGCCGTGAACCATCACCCGGGACTGAAGGTCTACAGTATCCATCTTCCGGACGCCTATGTAGAGCACGGAAGCGTGACCCATCTGCGGAGTATCCTGGGTATCGATTCGGATTCGATCATGAAACGGATCAGAGAAAAGGTCCTGCCTGATATTGACCGGATGAAACAAAGCAGAGGTAACGGAACAGACGGTGATTCCGACTGAGCTTACGGCGCAAGCATGCAGCTTTACAATTACCTGAAATATTTATCTCAGTGTGAGAAGACCCCGCTTCTAAAGCGGCGGATTATGACAAGCTACCCGCTTCTTAGGCGGCGGGTTATGACAAGCTCGTCTCAGCGGGGTTCAATCTCCCACTGAGAAAAACGCTCCGCGAGGATGCGCAGGGATTCGGTTTGGCAGATGTCAGCTGAAACTGACCCGAATCCAGAGCCAGGACTCACGAGCGAGACTTGAAAGGACATGACAGGAGGTAAAAATGAAAATTGGATTTATCGGCAGCGGAAACATGGCTTCTGCCATGATCGGCGGTATTTTGAAAAACAGGCTCGTAAACGCCGGAGATATTATGGCCTCGGATAAATCTGAGGCGTCATGCAAAAAGGCGGCGGATACGTTCGGGATACTCACAACGACTGATAATAAAAAAACGGCGGCTTTTGCCGATGTGCTCATATTGGCTGTAAAGCCGAATTTTGTGCAGGAGGCAATCGTTGATTTCAGAGACAGCATGAGACCGGAGACGGTCGTCGCTACACTGGCTCCCGGAAAAACGCTTGAATGGCTTGGATCAGTATTTGGCAGAAAAGTCAGGCTTGTCCGTACCATGCCGAATACGCCTGCGCTGGTCGGTGAAGGAATGACCGCTCTCTGCCCGAACGAAAATGTCACGCCGGAGGATCTGGAAAAAGTACAGATGATATTTAACAGTTTCAGCAGGACAGAGATCATGCCGGAAACAATGATGGATATCGTGACATCGGTCAGCGGAAGTTCACCGGCGTTTGTATTCATGTTTATAGAGGCGCTGGCAGACGGGGCTGTTGCGGACGGTATGCCAAGAGCGCAGGCATATAAGTTTGCGGCCCAGGCAGTCTATGGCAGCGCGAAAATGGTGCTTGAGACGGGAAAACATCCCGGAGAGCTGAAGGATATGGTCTGTTCCCCGGGAGGAACGACCATCGAAGCGGTACGTGTTCTGGAAGAGAAAGGAATGCGGTCCGCGGTGATCGAAGCGGTAAAAGCATGTACGGCAAAATCACGTTCCCTCTGAACGGGTTCAACTCAGATGGTCTCCATAGGCGTTGGGTATTGAATCAAACTTGACTCAGTAGAAAGTTTCAATCCACCTTCTGAGTTGAGTCTCCGGCGGATCGCAGAGCTGCGCGGAGGAAGACGCACAAGTGCGTCGCGCAGCCCGCGCGCGATCAGAGATCGCGAATTGAAGTATCGCCCGGGAGACCGGGCACAGGATTCGGGGCAGCTTCAGCTGATATCTTCCAAAACGAATCGCTGCGCATCCTTTGGGCAGAAACTCCCCGCATGGTGGAAAAGTATTGCTTCATATCGCATAAAATAAGTATTTTGCTGGTTTTCAAAGGACACATCATGTATAATCTATTCAGGTAATTGCAAAACTCCATATAGCAGGGGAAAATGTGTGACGATTCAAACGGCTTCCGCGCAAAGAACTTCTTTAAAAGGAGAAAGCTAAGTAACACAGCAGCGGCTGTATCCGGAGAAAGTACGGCAGCGGCAGCGTGATGAGGCTGATCCGGACAAAATGGAACAGGAGAAGCCTGGAGAAACCGGACGGAAAGAGTACGAAAGGCAGGTTTAATATGGCAAAGATTTATGTAATTCTGGCTGATGGATGTGAAGAGATCGAGGCACTGACGCCGGTCGATCTGCTCAGGAGAGCGGGGGATGAAGTTGTTACAGTCTCCATAATGGGAAGAAAAGTGATCGCGGGCGCACATGGAATCAATATAGAAGCGGATGTACTCCTGAAGGATACAGATATGGCAGATGCCGATCTGATCATTCTGCCGGGCGGCGGCGTAGGAACAGAAAATATCGAAGGCTGCGAACCTCTGAAGGAGATCCTTATCAGCGCTAACGAGGGAGGAAAGAGAATTGCGGCTATCTGTGCGGCTCCGAGATATCTGGGAGCTCTCGGATTCCTCAAAGGAAAGAAAGCGGTAGTTTATCCGGGACTGGAAGATCGTCTCACAGGAGCTGAGGCTCTGCAGGTGCCGACGGTGACAGACGGAAACATAACCACCGGACACGGACCGGGCGCGGCATGTGATTTCGGCTTTGAACTGGTACGTCTTTTC
>DFHP01000008.1:4951-5468 GCA_002371335.1 Eubacterium sp. UBA3720 | reverse complement strand
GTATTGATCCTGATCAAGCATTCACAAGTTTCAGAAACTTTTTATCGGTCATCTGCTCATTCGTAATATATTCCCCGTCATGGAACAGCGCATAATTCGTGATCGGAGTCGACGCATTCTGTGCTTCTTCTCTGCTTTTGATATGGATCGCATGAAATGGTATGTCATTCTCTTTCGCTGTCTGCTCCAAAACCGGAACATATTTTGCATTGAACGGGCACTGGCTGGTGTAATACAGCACATATCCTTTTTCTTCTATGTGAGGATGCTTTGCACAGTCTCTGAACTTCGGCTTTTCTGCTTCCTCCCCAAAAGGAAGGTACCACAACTGGATCCCGTTATCCGCTTCATCACACACAGTAAAGCCCTTATATTTCAAGAACTTTGGATCAGCAAGGAAAGGCTTCTTCTTCGGCGCAGCTAAGATACACAGCCCTTTCTTTCTCTTTTCTTTACTGTCTTCAATACAGGCATCCAATAGATCCGTAGAGTATCCATGTCCCTTGAAGGAACCGGA
>DFHP01000008.1:4699-4900 GCA_002371335.1 Eubacterium sp. UBA3720 | reverse complement strand
GAAGGAACCGGACACCCACAGACAATCGATATACATATATCCATCTGCATTGATCGGAACCCATGCATTCTCAGCCGGAATATACTCTATGAAACACTTTCCCCGCTCCACACTCTTCAGAAAAACGAGTCCCTCATCAAATCTGTCTGCCATCCAGGCCTTCTTAGAAGAAACCTGTACATCCTTATTATTGGAAATAGC
>DFHP01000008.1:4417-4628 GCA_002371335.1 Eubacterium sp. UBA3720 | reverse complement strand
TATTATTGGAAATAGCACAGCAGAAGTGCTCCTTTTCCAGATTTTCCTTTGTAACTCTGATGTACTCCATGCAATCACCCCTTCATTTTTATTGGATGCCTGATCACAGTCTTTAATTTCTCCGGTGCTACTTTTCTGGCGTCGCTCAGATAAATCTCGTGGTGCATTCTGCGATAGAATCGTCCATTGGACGATTCTCCTGCACACTCAG
>DFHP01000008.1:0-4341 GCA_002371335.1 Eubacterium sp. UBA3720 | reverse complement strand
GTAATATCAAGAACATATCCCTGTTCTTCCATAAAACGATGCATCGCTTCTACCGTAGCAGGCTCATCGTCATATGCTCCGATATGCATACACTGAACACACAGTCCTTCATCATAGGTGAAAAACTCAACCCTGGAGAAATCCTGTTTCTTTTTTGCCGTAGCTTCTCTGACAGCCCAGTCAAAATCTTCTTTCGTTACAAAGTCAGGCAGACGGATGACAGAGATCCATTGAAAAGAATCCTTATCAGTATAATCAACGCCGGTCACACCATCCTGCCACCAGAATCCTTCCAGCGGCGGCACCACATAATCAAAGTATCCATCGATCTGATGATTACCCTTCTTACTCATCTTGATTGTAAAAGCGATCCCATACAAAAGACCTATGGCCTGTTTATATTCTCCGTCTTCATCATTGGGATCCCCGCTGCCGCGTACCGCAATATAATTCAGCTTCGGAACGGTCACAATAGAAGGCGTGTCCTTCGGCATATAGAATTCTTTGTATTCCTTCTTATAATCGAACGCCATACCCTTTATCCCTCCGTCAGATCTTTCTCTTCATAAGGCTTGTTCCAGGAACCGATTTCGATCAGGTTTCCCTCCGGATCAGCGATATAGCAGGTTCTCTGTCCCCAGGGCTCCAGCTCCGGTTCAAGCACGGATGTCGCGCCATTTTCCACTGCCTTCCTATATGCCTCATCCACCTCTTCAAACGTATCCACATACAGCGCTATTTCAAAATGACCATTCAAGCCCTTAATGTATTCATATCGCCGGCTTGTCATCTTCTCAAAATCTTTCCTGCCGTACAGCAGGAATAACGTTCCGTCCTTCACCAGATAAACGTTTGATGTATTCTCTTCTTCCTTGATTTCGAATCCAAGGATATCCCTGTAAAACCGGATCATCTTTCCCATGTCCCGGACAAGCAACCCAAAGCCGTCTAATCTCATTATGCTAATCCTCCATAGATTTTTAATGTTTCTTCAGCATTCCTGCGGATAATATCCCGCGCTTCTGCAGGCTCTAACACCTCTGCCTTTGCCCCAAAGGTCATGAGCCATGTCACAAGGTTTTCCATATCCGTGTAATCCGCCGTAAAGAGCAGCCTTCCATCATCGTTTTCAGTAAAACAATGCGGTCCGAATTCTTCAACCAGCCGCCACTTCATATCCGGTGTAAAAAGAGCCTTTACTTTTATACCTCCCGGAAAGATCTTCTCATTCGACAGATCAGGCATAGGTGCATTCCGACAAGCAAATTCCTTATCAGTTTCAGCAACATGATCCATACGATTCAGCTTGAACAGCCTGTAATCTTTGCGCTCTAAGCACAAGCCCCATACATACCAGCTTGACCACTGGAAAACAAGATAATATGGTTCTATCCTTCGATTACTCTCTCCGGACGGTGCATAATATTCAAACTGTATAAGATGCCTGTTCTCTATTGCTCTCTGGATCACCTCAATCTTTGGAGCAAGAGAGCCTTTATACCATGAGGATAGATCGATCAGCATAGAGTCTCTGCCACTGATAAACTCAGAGGATCCCGCCTGAATCTTTTCCATAAGCTGGCCATAGTAGCTGCTTCCGCTTACACTGTCCAGGCTGCGAAGCCCGGCGAGTATCATCTGCATATCCTTTGATGTCAGGATCGTCCTGTCCATACGGTATCCATCCATAATGCTGATACCACCGCCAGTACCCTGCGCAGTCCTTATAGGAATTCCCGCTTTACAAAGGTCTTCAATATCCCGGTTTATCGTCCTGCGGGATACCTCAAACCTATCCGCCAGTTCAGGAGCCGTTGTCTTTTCTTCCTGCAGTAAGATTGACAATATCCCGATCAGCCTGTCTATCTTCATAATCTCTCACGCTCCGTTCATATCATAGCAAACATAACACGACAACAGTATGTCATGTTTATTATACCACCCAAATTATATTTTCGGAAAAAAAAAGACGGCCAGCAGAGAACTCCATCTCCACAAGCCGTCATTCTTAAATCCTGCGGACGAAATCCAACGATTTCCTTTGCCAGCTGAGTTATTTCAAATGCATACTGACTCTTTCCTTTCTCAAAAATTTTCTTATAAAGCGGATAGTTGATGCTCATCACAACAATGCCAATCACCCCAAGCACGATACCGAGCGCCATCATTGCTGTGCCGTTACCAATGATCTGCATACATAAGCACATTCCAAGACCCAAGACAAGAGTACCAATCTGTGCTATACTCTTCACAGTAACTATGAGAATTCACATCCGGAGGATATGTCATGAGTGCTGCTAAACCAGGCTCCTATAAAGGCTTAACTGAAGCTCGCAAGAGAGCGAATAAAAAATATAATGATCGATTTGTCGAGATAAAGGTCCGCGTCACCCCTGAGAAGCGATCCATCATTAAGGAACACGCTGAGAGCATGGGCGAAAGCGCTACCGCCTTCATTAACAGAGCAATCGATGAAGCCATGGCTAGAGATCATGAGCACTAGCGGCGCAATTCGCATTCCGCTTCGCTTCATGCTCATTATTCACTCCGGAAACTCATCCTTCTTTCATTTTTACCGGATGTCTTATCACTGTTCTTTGCTTCTGCGGCGCTGTTTTTCTGGTGTCACTCAGATAAATCTCATGATGATATCTTTCCTTTTTGAAAAATCCTGTTTTTTCTTTGCCGAAGCCGCGCTGACAGCCCAGTCAAAATCTGCCTTCGTAACAAATTCCGGCAGACGGATGACAGAGATCCATTGAAAAGAATCCTTTATCATTGGGGTTCCCGCTGCCACGTACCGCATTTTGATGTCAGGATTGTCCTGTCCATCCGGTACCCTTCCATAATGCTGATGCCGCATGTACCTTTCCTGCCTCCCATACGAGGGGAGAGTCCGGGCAAGGTCCGGCTCATGATCCGGTAAAAGTTGATAACGCCTGGGAATTGCTTCTCAGGCGTTACATTGAAACTGAAATGACTGAATTTTCCATGATCGTGTACACTCCTGCCGGAATAAACTGAACCTTATCATAATCGGTTCTTGATTCTTTGAAAAAATAGCAGGTATGTGTAATTATTGTTTTTCTACCGCTCCCACCGGACAGGCCGTCATACAATTTCCACAATGCAGACAATGTTCCCGCCCGATCAGAAACGGAATTCTGTCCTGTCTGATACAGTCCTGCGGACATACTGCCACACAGCTCCCGCATCCGATACATCTGTCCGTGATGAAATATCCTTTCGTTTTCCTTTCTACTCCGCCAAATGTAAATGAGGCTCTCTCAATTGGTTTCCTGGAAAGGTCAAACCATTCCCCGCTCCCTTCAAAGATCTGAAATACCGTGAGTGCTTTCATGGATTCCTCTGTCGGATAGATCTGATGCATATACGGATTCTTCTCAAACAGTTTCGGGATTCTGTCATAGCCAAGTTCACGAACCTTCCCCCGGATCGATACCGCAACACTGGACATGGTGTCCTCACCCTTCATGGCAGTAAATGCCAGAAAGCCTCTTTTGATCAATCTGTCGTAGAAACCTTTCCCTTTTGCAGTAAGAAAGTACAGGCTGTTATCATCGCGGTCCATCATATCAATTGCCGCAGTGACCGGCAGGCCTTCATCATCTACTGTTGCAACTATCGTCCTGTGTATTTCATGAACTACATAGTTCAGATAGTCCTTTGTCTCCATCCTTTACTCCTTCCCTCTCGCTGTCGCTCGATGTCCGTTCTTGTCCGATGTCCGCTTGTGCAAGCACAGCGGCCGCCGGACTCACTTTGCTTAAAAAGGGACTCCGGCTTTTTTCCGGAGTCCCTTCTTTTAAGCTTCCTTTGCCAGAAGTTCCTTCATCTCTGTCCGAAGATCCAGAAGTGTGTACTTCTTCATTTCCGCCTCCATCGCGTTCTGGATCGCTTTCAGCTTATCATCCAGCAATGCATGAATGTTCCTTCCAACCGGGCATTCCGGATTTGGTGCTTCATGGAATCGGAACAGCTCTCCATCTTCCACAGGTTCGATCGCTTCATATACATCAAAGAAAGTTATCTCTGATAAATCTCTTCTAAGTTCGATTCCGCCGGTTCCTCTGGCTACATTGATCAGTCCGGCACTCTTCAGCTGCGTGAGTATCTTACGAATGATGACAGGATTAGTATTAATACTTGACGCCAGAAAATCACTGGTCACCTTATAATCATCCTTGAAGGTATCTACACAGGAGAAGATATGCAGAGCAACTGTAAATCTGCTTGAAATCTGCATCTTATCACCTCCAAATATCCTGCCATCATTCTATCGCAGCCGCGTTGTAGTTTCAACAGTTACATTAAAACTTG
>DFHP01000102.1 GCA_002371335.1 Eubacterium sp. UBA3720 | reverse complement strand
GCCGCATATTTATCTGTTAGCTGCTGCTCGTCGGCAAGACCCTGAAGAATATCAAGAATGTTATCATCGGTCTGCTTTGACGCATAGCAATATACCATGTTATTTGACATCGGAACCTGATACTTGGCCACACGCTCAGCGCCATTCTCGCCCGCCATAGCTTCCTTTACATCAACAGCATAGCCAAGGTCACCAAGTTTTTTATAGGACTCTAACTGGTCAAAATTTTTCCAATCCATTACGCTTCTCCTTTTTTGTTACTCATCAATAAGTTTCCTTCCTATACCTGACTTTCTTCGTACAAATAACAAATAAGTCACTAATTATCATACTAAAATATGACCAGTTTTTCAACACGCCGCAATTATAATTTATACATTATTAACGAAAATGTATTCGTTCCTGTCAAACAAAATCCCTCTATTTAATCACCGCAAAAAACAGCAGCACCACGATTCCCAGTACGATCCTGTAAACGCCGAATATCTTAAAGTCATGCTTTTTCACATATCCCATCAGGAAATTGATGGTAAACATCGAAACGAGAAAAGCCACCCATGTGCCCACCAGAAGGATCAGACTCTCTGTAATGCTCATAGGAACGCCCTCTACCAGAAACTTCGCGATCTTCAGCAGACTGGCTCCGCACATGACCGGAACTGCCAGAAAGAATGTAAACTGCGCAGCCGTCGCTCTGGAAACTCCAATAAGAAGAGCTCCTATAATTGTAGCGCCCGACCGGGACGTGCCCGGAAATATCGCCGCGATCAGCTGGAACAGTCCAATGATCGCCGCCTGCTTATAGGTGATCTCACTGATCTTCCGTGTCCCGGGCTTCATATCTTTTTGTCTTATCTCGATCACGATAAACAAAACACCCACGATGATCAGCGCCAGCGCCACCGGCACCGGATGATAAAACAGCTCGTCGATCTTATCATCCAGAAGAACGCCTACGATCGCGGCCGGAATACAGGCCACGATGATCTTCAGCCACATTTCAGGCGCGCCCTTTTTCCATGCAGGACTCTTTTTGATCACCGTCGAACCATTCTGTCCTCTGATCTTTTTCTTTTTCATCCGGAAAGGCCAGAGCTTATTCCAGAAGATCAATACAACTGCCATGATCGCTCCAAGCTGAATGACCACCTGGAACATATCGTAAAACTCTGATGAGACATTCAGCTTCACCAGCTGATCCAGAAGGATCATGTGACCGGTGCTGCTTACGGGCAGCCACTCTGTCACTCCCTCCACGACGCCAAATAATATTGCTTTTAAAATTTCTATTACAACCATATCGTTTCCCTGTTAGAAGTTTTGTCATTCGCCGGTGATCATTATATTTGACCTGCGGCTGTTCTATAACATCATCATTTCCGAAAGCTGTTCTATGATAGCTTCATTTCCGAAAGCTGTTCTATAATAGCTTCATTTCTGCCGTCTGTCATCGTACGACCGGTCAAAAAAGATCTGAATAGAGATCGTCTCTGTATACTCCGTCTGAAATCAGCTTTTCCATCGCTGCGGATACCGCAGGTTTATCCTCCTGATAGGTAACGCCGAACCATTTATCCTCCGTCTCCAGCACGCGCACCTTCACACGGCCCTGCTTCAGCATTTCACCTATGTGCACCGGTATCAGGAATTCCTCTTTCATCGGATCCTTCAGGTCCTCAAAGAACTTTTCAAAGCTCTTCTCCAGCATCGGCAGATAATCCTGCGTCAATCCCCACATGTTCATGGAAACATGAGAATTCACATCGACTGTTACGCCGTTTGCCTCTGCTCCTTCCGCCGTCTTCACAATATCATGTGTCTCAACTACATCTGTCAGATACCCCCCGCTGGTCCTGCATACGCCGCGGGTAACTCCGCCATGCTCAGACAGCGTGTTTTTCAGTACAAAACCTGCCATGCAGAACTCGTCTGAACCTTTCACCAGAAAATCATGGATTTTGCGGTACGCCGTTTTTCCGTAATAATCATCTGCATTGATGACCATAAACGGAGAATCGATCTGATCTTTCGCCGCCAGAACAGCCTGACCCGTTCCCCATGGTTTCGTCCTGCCCTCCGGAAACTCTCCCGGAATGTCATAAGGATCCTGGAACGCATAGCCGGTCTCCACATTCAGTTTTTTGCACACAGCCTCAATGCGGTCCCCTATCACCTCGCGGAAATCTTTTTCAATATCTTTTCTGATGATAAAAATCACCTTGTTAAAGCCCGCCTCGATCGCGTCATGAACAGAATAATCCATGATGATCTCTCCGTTCGGACCGATCTTTTCCAGCTGTTTGATACCTCCGCCAAAGCGGGAACCGATTCCCGCGGCCATAATCACCAACGTCGTCTTCATAACTCGCTCCTACCGATTCATACTATAATTTTTTATTCCATATCCGTCACAAAGCGGGTACTATATACCCGCTTTGTAATCTATCGTGTCCAATTATGATCATATTCCGCAAATGCATCCCTGATCTTTTCTCTTCAGACAAAGTATCCGGAGACCTGTTCCTTCCGCGCCTCAATCCGGACGGGACGCCAGGAAACTATCCTCTTAATCCTCATCGTCAAACAGTTCATTCAGAAATGCGTCTACATCATCCATTTCACGGGAAGCTTCATCCTTTTTCTCCGGATCAGGTCCGCCGCTTTGCTCTCCGGTTCCATTTCCATCTGCAAAATCAAGCTTTCCGGTAAAACTCAGTTCATTTGTCTGATCCGGCACATTTGCGGAGGCGTCTGCCGCCCGCTTAAGCTCTTCCTCGATCCTGTCCTCTCCGTCAGAAATGCTTTCGGCATGCTCGTCTTCATCCGTGAAAGACGCCCTCAGCGTTCCCGTGGAAAAATCTACTCCGGATTCTTCGTTCCCGGCGTCATTTTCCTCCAGGTTCATATTCTCCGCAGCTTCCCTGTCATCGAATTCATCGACCTTCTCGCTGACATGCTCTGTCACTTCCTTGCCGATTCCCTCAAGCGTCTGCTGGATCATATCATTGTTATAGAAGGAATTATTCTGTCCTTCATGATTCTCCTTTGATCTTCCTTTTATTATCATGATGACAAAGATCACAAGGACGAGAACTGCGGCAAAGAGACCATAAGCACGCGCCGGCAGCTTAGCCAGCCGGGAAAGGATCCCATTACCTTTCTTCTGCTCAGTCTTCTCTTTATCCTGCTTTTCGGGAGCCTGTGTCACAGAAGCCTGCTGCGCTTTTTGCTCCGCCTCAAGTTCTTCAGGCGATTTCCATGCCGAATAATTACCAACAGCATCCTCCTGCACGAACTCTCCCGTACCATCCTTATGCTGAAGATAAAGAATGTTGTCATTTCTCACATCATCCGCATTCATCCCCTCCGGAAGTTCCGGACAGGCCAGCGCTGACATATAGAAATATTCTCCCGCGTCGACACATGGATAAAACTGTCCGTTCTGACCATACGCGTACATATATACAGAACCTGACGTATCGATCAGATAACAGTAACGCATTTTCTGAACGCCATCCGTCATAAACATGATCTGCCGATCCTGATATGTGTCTGCGACCAGCTGATACTGCCACGCCTGGCCCTCAGGCTGATATCTTTCCATATCGATAATGTAATAAGTATCAGTTCCGTTGAGCAAAGCCGTTCCCGCAAGCGGCACATTCAGATTCACGTCAGGCACATTCAGGCTGAACGCGTTTGCACCTGAACTGTCTTCTCCGTCAATGCTGATCTCTGCCTGCGCCAGTGCCAGAATATAGATCGGAGTTCCGTCAGCCTCCGTCAATACCGCATTCTGTACATATATACCTGCAGCACCTCCGCTGATCGTCTCAAAATGAATGTCGTATTTGATACTCTGTGAAACCGCCGTTCCTTCCAGAACGATCACGCCGTTCTCTTCCGAATCGGCGCCGCTCACATAGCGGAGACGGGCAGTATCATATACCAGTTCCACATGATATGTCTGCGGCTGGGCCTCACATTCCATGTTTACCTGCAGTGAAAAAGCATTGGAATCCGCATTTCCTGCATTTGTATTATTCGTCTGCGCCGTCTCTGTCACAGCCTGATAAGAAGCCGAATACGAATCCTGGTCAAAATCAACCGTGCCATTTGCGGCAAAGACCATCGCACAGCTCAATCCCATAAAGACCATCAGACACATGACCGTCATCAGGATGCGCCGAAAAGTCCTATGAACATAATGATTCATTGTTTTCATTTTTAATCTCCCGGAAAGTAAAATATTTCATTCACTCTCTTATCATTCACCTGAACCTGCCTCTGAACCGCCGCCGGTACCTGCGCCGCCGCCTGTATCGCCGGAACCGCCCGAACCACCGGAACCGCCCGACGAGCTTCCTCCTCCGTCGGAACCGCCGGATGAACTTCCGCCGCCCTCGGAGCCGCCGGATGAGCTTCCTCCTCCATCAACCGAGCCTCCGGATGAACTTCCGCTGCCATCAGTTCCGCTTGATGAACTGCTGCTGTCAGAAGAAGAATTACCGGAAGAACCTCCCGATGAACCGCCCGATGAGGATCCTGAGCCGCCGGATGAGGACCCGCCGCTGTAAGAACTGCCGCCGCTGTAGGATCTGCCGCCTGTACTACTGTTATTATTCGATGTGTTAGAGCTGTCTGCCTTCAGGGAATCCTGGAAAGCACCGGCCGGTGCATAACAGATCCTTCCGTTATACGCCACTTTTACGAATCCATTCTGATCCGCCTCGCCGTATGAAGGAAGCTCTGTCCCTTTATCCACGCTGCCGATCACGGCGCTGTCCTGAGACGGTTTGCTGTAAAGACTGGTATTGCTTTTGATCGTCACGGAAGAAGTACTCTCCTCGCCTGTCAGCTCAGCTGCCACCACGCCGGTATACGCCGTCAGGGCATTATCATAAAAACTAAGCTGCAGATCCGGTTCCGTCAGGGCCGCGCGATCAATCTGTCCGCCGGCTATCACTGATTCCGTCTCATCCGGTTCTGAACTCACTGCCCTTGCAGCAGGAGTGATCTCCTGCGCCGCCTGAGCAGAATCAGCAGATTTGCCGCAGCCTGCCGCCATGACCGCAGAAGCCAGGACCGAAAGCAAAAAAACGGTCATTAAATTCTTTTTCTTCATTTAATAAACCCCTTTCGAAGAAAACTAATATCCGCCGGAAGAAT
>DFHP01000031.1:28470-34910 GCA_002371335.1 Eubacterium sp. UBA3720 | reverse complement strand
TTTCTGGCTAATCCATTCCTTTTTACTGTTTAAAGGATCTTTCGATCGTTCAAAATATACTGTTTTGTGAAAACAGTCAAAACTCAATATTTTGAATTTTCGAGGATGTGTTTTACTGTTCAGTTGTCAATGTTCTTCCTGATCTTTTTATGATCCGCCGCCGTTTTTATCATCCGCGACAGCTATATCATAATAGCATGCGTTATATTTCTTGTCAACTCATTTTTTAATTATTTTTTATGGTTTTTTTGTTTAAAAATTATGTTTACCCCTGCTTCCGCCCTGTGCTTATGTTGCCTGCGGAAGCAGGTCCTCACTCTGGCTTCGCAACACCTCAAGACACTGCACCAGTTCTTCCATAGTCGACACTTCATTAACTCGTTTTCTGACAGAGGATGCATTCCTCATGCCCGTTATATACCAGGCCACATGTTTTCTCATTTCCCGCATGGCAATGTATTCACCCTTGCACATGGTGAGCATTGATCCGTGCCTGACAACCATCTGGATGATCTCATCAAGTCCCGGTCTTCGCGGGATTTCTTTACCCTCAAGAGCAGCCGCCGCCTCGGCAAATATCCACGGATTACCTCTTGAAGCGCGGGCTATCATAACTGCATCGCAGCCTGTCACGGATATCATGTCTGCCGCTTTTTCCGCGTCTGTTACATCTCCGTTTCCAATCACAGGAATGCCAACCGACTCTTTCACCTGCCGGATGATATCCCAGTCTGCTTTTCCCGTATAATACTGAGACCTGGTCCTGCCATGGACGGCTATGGCCGACACCCCGGCCGCCTCAAGTCTCTTTGCCATTTCCACCGCATTTATGCTGTCGGCGTCAAAACCCTTCCGCATCTTGACGGTGACGGGCTTATGAACCTTTCTGACCATCATCTCTACGATATCCGCGGCCAGAAGCGGATCCTTCATTAACGCGGATCCTTCATGATTATTCACCACCTTCGGGACCGGACATCCCATATTGATATCAAAAATATCAAAACTCTCATCTTCTATCATCAGCGCGGCTTCCGCCATGATCTCCGGTTCGCTTCCAAAAAGCTGCACCGCCACAGGATGCTCGCCGCTGTCCGTCCGTAAAAGCTCGTATGTGTTTTTATTATTGTATGTGACAGCTTTTGCGCTGACCATTTCCGTATACAGAAGGCCTGCCCCCTGTTCCTTGCACAGGACCCGGAAAGGCAGGTCCGTCACGCCTGCCATCGGCCCCAGCGCCAGTCTGTTCGGCACATAAACATTTCCTATATAAAATCCAGTCAAAACTCTCCTCCGTCAGGCGCGTTCCCTTTTTCCGGCTGCCGGATCATATACGCCGTACATGGAGCTTCCATCACTCGGCCTTCTGATGAAAAACTTTATAAAACAATTCCAGCGATTCAAAAAGCTCTCGTTTTTCGTTCTGCAGTTCTTTGATCTTAAGTCCGGCGCCGATCTCATCATAGTATACGTCATCTTCCATCGCTTCCGTCATTAATATCAGCGATCCGTCCTCGTCAAACTCAACGCTCAGTATCCCTCCGACCTCTTCGGTAAAAAGAACACAGAAAATCTGAAGCTCATCTTTGACAGTCTGCGGAAGGTTCGAAAAATCCGGATTTATATAGTACTTTTTTTCATATGCGTTTGCCCCGCACAATACAGTCGTATTTCTCATTTTATTCTCCCGATCTGATCACACTTAACAGTAAAAACTTCCCATATGTCATTTTTTTATCACAACCGACTCTTCAACATGAAGCGGGGAGTTTTTGTTAACGGCCATTTCTGCTTTTCTCCGTCAATATCCGGGATCTAAGCGCCCATCGTAGCGGCAATGACCGCCTTGATCGTATGCATTCTGTTTTCAGCTTCTTCAAACACCAGGGAATGCGGGGATTCAAATACTTCGTCCGTAACTTCCATGTCATCGATACCAAAACGGCTGCTGATCTCTCTTCCGATCTCCGTCTCCAGATCATGGAATGCCGGCAGACAATGAAGGAAGACTGAATTTTCTCCCGCATTTTTCATCACATCCATCGTGACCTTATACGGAGAAAGATCTTCGATCCTTTCTTTCCATACTTCATCCGGTTCTCCCATAGATACCCAGACGTCCGTATAAATAACGTCCTTATCCTTTGTTCCGGCGTCCACATACTCTGTCAGCGTGATGCTTCCGCCGCTCTCCTTTGCATATTCCTCACAGAGAGCCACAAGTTCCGGATCCGGAAAATACTTCTCAGGTGAGCAAGCCGTAAAATGCATTCCCAGTTTCGAGCAGGCGATCATCAGCGAATTTCCCATGTTGTATCTGGCGTCTCCCATATATGTCAGACTGATGCCCTTCAGGTATCCGAAATGTTCTCTTATAGTGAGCATATCAGCCAGCATCTGTGTAGGATGATATTCATTCGTTAATCCATTCCACACGGGAACTCCCGCATACTCGGCCAGAGTCTCCACGATTTCCTGTCCGAACCCTCTGTACTCGATGCCGTCAAACATTCTTCCCAGCACACGCGCCGTATCCTTTATACTCTCCTTCTTTCCGATCTGAGAGCTTTTCGGGTCCAGATATGTAGTTCCCATGCCCAGATCATGAGCCGCCACTTCAAAAGAGCACCTTGTTCTTGTACTTGTTTTTTCAAAAATAAGCGCTATATTTTTTCCCCGCAGCGTATCTACAGGAATTCCCTTTTTCTTTTTATCCTTCAGCCCGGCTGCCAGATCGATCATATAAACAATTTCTTCAGCCGTAAAATCCTTCAGTGTCAGAAAATTTCTTCCAGCCAGATTCATAGTTCTCCTCCTGTCTTCCTTATATTAAAGGTTTCAAAAAACTTTCCCCTTCAACATGAAGTGGGAAGTTTTTAAAGTTTTACAATTCTTCCCGCTGCATATGTACATTGTACATCAGAAGAGCCGCTGCCACAGAAGCATTCAGCGATTCCACCTGTCCCTCCATAGGGATCCTTATCAGGCAGTCTGCCATTCCTGACAGCTCCTCTGTCAGGCCGCTGCCTTCATTTCCGATCAGGAAAGCCGTTCCGCCTGAATAATCCTCCCGGTGGTAATTGTTATTGCCCTTAAGATGTGCCGCAAAGACTCTCACATCGCTGCTCTTCAGCCATCTGATCATGTCAGGCAGATCCTTCACCCTCATGAACGGCACCCGAAAGACAGATCCCATCGTAGATCGTATGACCTTCGGCTGAAAAATGTCTGCCGTTCGCGGTCCGAGTACGACTCCCGTAACGCCCGCGCCCTCGCCGGTCCTCAGGATCGTTCCAACGTTTCCGGGATCCTGGAGATTCTCCAGAACCATCACAAGGGGCGCTCCGTTTTCTTTTTTCCCCAGCAAGTCCTCTTTTTTATATTCCGGCATGCGTGCTACCGTCAGTATTCCCTGAGGAGTCTGCGTGTCGCAGGCTTTCCTGAACACGCTATCCTTTACAACCTCATATTTCACTCCCGAAAGCAGCTCTCTGTTTTCTATATCCTTTTCAAAACTTTCTGATATAAATACGCTTTGCCTCAGTTCCGGGGGCGTCTCTCTGAAAAGCTTGACCCCCTCCGCCGTGAAAAGTCCCTGCTTGTGCCTGTATCGGGACTTTGCGATCAGCTGCTGAATCTGTCTGATCTTTAAATTATTAACACTTTCTATCATAATCTTCCTCTGCGCGGCGTGTGCATCCCCCGGAGGGCTTGTTTCACAGGAAGTTAACGTAGTTTTCTGTGAAAGAACAAAGTCCGCGAAATCACAGGAAATTGACGAAATTTCCTGTGAAATAAAAAATGGAGCGTGCACATCACCACCGGCAGCTGTGAACGCTCCATTGTTTCCTGTCTTTTTAATTCGTATGGTATTCTTTCTGTTCTTTATTAATTTTTCGAATATTTAAAGGAAAGCGTCGTAGCAATCTCAAACTCATAATCGGAAAGCTGTTTCTTCATCGCAAGTCCTTCATTGATATCAAAATCAACAAACTCACCATTTTTGTACGCTACTACTCTCTTGGTCTTTCCTTCGACCAGAAGATCTACAGCGTATGCTCCCATCAGTGTTCCAAACATACGGTCCCTCGATGTAGGCGTTCCGCCCCGCTGCATGTGGCCAAGTATGGTAGCTCTGGTTGCTATACCCGTAGCAGCCTCAATACGTTTTGCCATCGCCCCAGAATGCCCGATGCCCTCTGCATTTATAATGATATGATGTTTTTTGCCTTTTCTTCTGGTCTCAATGATATTGTTGATGATGCGCTGCTCATCATAATCATATTTTTCCGGAAGAAGGATATCCTCCGCTCCTGCTCCGATTCCGGCCCACAGTCCCAGATAACCTGCATCACGGCCCATGACCTCGACGATACTGACACGCTCATGGGATGTGGATGTGTCACGGATCTTGTCGATCGCTTCCATTGCTGTGTTTACCGCCGTATCAAATCCGATCGTGTACTCTGTACATGCAATATCAAGATCGATCGTTCCGGGAACCCCGATCGTATTGATTCCCAGATCCGCAAGCTTCTGGGCTCCTGCAAAGGAACCGTCTCCGCCGATTACCACAAGACCGTCGATTCCCGCATCATTACAGCTCTTTGCTGCCTGCGCGAGACCCTCAGGCGTTCTCATTTCCGGACACCTTGCAGAGTAAAGAATAGTTCCACCGCGGCCGATGATATCAGAAACGTCCTTTGCGCCAAGCTCTTTAATATGCCCTTTGATCAGTCCGTCATAACCCTGATATATACCCATTGTTTTAAGGCCTTTATAACGTGCGCGTCTGACCACTGCACGAACTGCAGCATTCATTCCTGGCGCGTCACCACCACTGGTCAATACACCGATCGTATTAATTTTATTCGGTTCCGCAGTTGCCATATCATTTTCCTCCAAATAAATTCCCAAATTTAAGATAACTCTCTCTTTTTTCAGAATTCCGAAAGGAACCCCATATTTATCAATATTTTATCTTATAATTATAGGTTTTTCAATGCTCTTTCCACAACTTTTACATTAGATGCGCCAAAGAGCTCCATCAGCTGAAGTGGCAGCGAACCTTCAGCCTGCACGCCCCTTCCGGCAGCTTTCTTTATCTGTTTCTCTTTTTTCAGATATATGACCACCTCATCCGGGCCTTCTTTATCCGAAAGCATCTTTGCCAGAGCAGCTTTTCTGTCATTATATTCTGCAAGATCGTCAAACTGGATCCATACCTGCGCAGGCACCTTCTCAAACGGAACCACTTTTTCCAGTATAAGTTTGCTCGGTTTATCGTCCTCGCAGGATACGCGGCCCCGCACGAAGATCTTCGCATCCTCTTCAAGCACTTTCTGGTATCTTTCATAATCCTTGGGAAAAGCCACGATCTCGACCGTTCCCAGAAGATCTTCAAGTGTAAGGAATGCCATCACCTTATTATTCCGGGTATATTTGATCGTTTTTTCCGTGATCATGCCTCCTATGACGGCCCTCTGGTCATCCCGGACAAGAGATGTTCCTGTTTCCTCATTCAGCTGAAAGTCCATGGAGGAATTTGTAGTGTTTTTCCGAAGTTTATCCTCATATTTCTGCAGAGGATGACCGCCGATGTATACGCCCGTCACTTCTTTTTCAAGGGCAAGCTTTTCTTCGTCATCAAACTCGCCCACAGGAGGCAGCTGAATATCATAGTTCTTTTTCATTTCCGGCGACATGAGATCAAAAATACTCATCTGGCCGTCCATGCTGTTTTTTTTCTTTTTGTTTACCTGATCCAGGACCTGTCCGTACACCTGCATATACTGTTTTCTGGTGCCGCCGAAACTGTCAAAGGCTCCCGCTTTGATAAAGTTTTCGATGGTCCTTTTGTTTACCTCTTTTCCGCTGAGTCTTTCGCAGAAATCCTGAAGTCCTTCATATTTTCCATGGGTTTCACGTTCATTTACGATCACGTTCATCACCGGCCTGCCGATGCCCTTTACGGCAGAGAGACCATATCTGATCTTATCATCATCTACAGAAAAAGCTCCCACACTGCTGTTGATATCCGGCGGGAGGATCTGAATTCCTATCTTTCTGCAATGCAGGATATACTCCGCCACCTTGCCGGGATTATCGATCACAGAAGTCATAAGCGCGGCCATAAACTCTACCGGATAATAATATTTAAGCCACGCCGTCTGGTAGGAAACGATCGCATAAGCCGCTGCGTGAGATTTATTAAAGGCGTATCTGGCAAAATCCGTCATTTCATCATAAATCTTGTTTGCTACCTTTTCGGGAATTCCCTTTCTTATACATCCCGGTACGTTCTGCTTCGCGTTTCCGTAGACAAAATTTTTACGCTCCTCAGCCATAACTGCGGCTTTCTTTTTTGACATAGCTCTCCGGAGCACATCGCTCTGACCATAGGTATAGCCTGCCAGATCGCGGACGATCTGCATGACCTG
>DFHP01000031.1:27546-28428 GCA_002371335.1 Eubacterium sp. UBA3720 | reverse complement strand
GATCTGCATGACCTGCTCCTGGTAAACTATACAGCCGTACGTAGATTCCAGAATAGGACGCAGCTCCTCACATTCATACTGTACTGTATCCGCATTCTTTTTTCCTTTAATATACTGCGGAATAAAATCCATTGGGCCCGGTCTGTACAGCGCTACGCCCGCAACGATATCGTCCAGAGATGTCGGTTTAAGTTCTTTCATAAAGCTCTTCATGCCGGCAGATTCCAGCTGAAAAACGCCTTCGCACTTTCCTGCTCCGATCATACCCATGACCTTCGGATCGTTAAAATCTATCTTCATCATATCCGGAAGGACACCGGTATTCTGCTGTATCAGATGCTGCGCATTCTGGATTACAGTAAGCGTACGCAGGCCGAGGAAATCCATCTTCAGCAGCCCCAGTTCCTCAAGCGTCGTCATGGTAAACTGCGTCGTGATCGTACCATCGGCAGCTCTGGAAAGCGGCACAAATTCATCTACGGATTTCGAGGCAATCACAACACCCGCCGCATGCATGGAAGAATGCCTGGGAAGGCCCTCAAGCCTCTTTCCCATATCGATCAGATGATGGATCACTTCGTCCTCAGTATAGACCTTGTTCAGTTCCGGATTCATCTCCAGAGCCTTATCTATCGTAATGTTCAGCTCGTTGGGGATCATCTTTGCGATGGTATCGACCTGGGCGTAAGGAATATCCAGCACACGCCCCACATCCCTGATCACTCCCCGGGCAGCCAGCGTTCCAAAAGTAACGATCTGCACTACCCTGTCTGAGCCATATTTACGGACAACGTAATCTATGACCTCCTGTCTTCTCTCAAAACAGAAATCCACGTCAATATCCGGCATGGAAACACGTTCCGGATTCAGGAAACGCTCAAA
>DFHP01000031.1:15923-27487 GCA_002371335.1 Eubacterium sp. UBA3720 | reverse complement strand
ACGCTCAAACAGCAGGTTGTACTTCAGCGGATCCAGATCCGTAATGCCAAGAGTGTAGGAAACGATACTTCCCGCAGCGCTTCCTCGTCCCGGGCCGACGATTATTCCGTTGTCCTTCGCAAATTTAACATAGTCCCAAACGATCAGGAAATAATCCACAAACCCCATGGTTCTGATCGTGTTCAGCTCAAAATCAAGACGTTCGCTGATCTCCTCCGTAATCTCCGGATATCTCTCCTCCAGGCCCTTTCTGCACAGTTCCTGCAGATAAGTCCAGGACGTATATCCCTCCGGCACATCGAACTTAGGCAGCTTCAGGTTGTGGAATTCAATATCCACGTGACATCTGTCGGCTATTTTCTGTGTGTTATCTATCGCCTGAGGCGCATAAGGGAAGAGCTCTCTCATCTCTTCCTCGGATTTCACATAATACTGTCCGCCCTCATAGCGCATGCGGTCTTCATCTGCCAGTTTCTTTCCCGTCTGAATGCAGAGAAGTATGTCATGCGGATCCGCATCTTCGGCAAATGTATAATGGCAGTCATTTGTCGCGACCAGCTCGATCCCTGTATCCCGGCTCATCCGCATCAGTCCCTGATTGACCAGTTCCTGCGTCGATATGCCGTGATCCTGCATCTCCAGGAAAAAATTATCTTTTCCAAAAATATCCCTGTAGCGCAAAGCAGCCTTTTTTGCCTCATCATACATGCCCGCCGCCAGATAGCGCGGGATCTCTCCCGCCAGACACGCGGAAAGACAGATGATCCCCTCATGATACTGTTCAAGAAGCTCCATATCTACTCGTGGTTTGTAATAATACCCGTCCACAAAGCCTTTGGAAACGATCTTCATAAGGTTCCCGTAACCCTGATTATTCTCCGCCAGAAGTACCAGATGATAATAACGCTTTTCGTTGGCTCCGATCTCCCTGTCAAACCGGGAACCGGGCGAAACATAGACCTCGCAGCCCATGATCGGATTAATGCCCGCTTTATGACATGCCTTGTAAAAGTCAATGCATCCATACATGACTCCATGGTCAGTGATGGCGGCGCTGTTCATCCCCAGTTCCTTGACCCTTGAAACATATTCATTTATTTTGTTCGATCCATCCAGAAGACTGTATTCCGTATGGACATGAAGGTGTGTAAAGCTCATGGCATTCTCTTCTTTTCTCTGATCTGTCGTTTAACAGTGTTCCTCAGTTTCAGGAAACAAAGCCCGCAATCGGACTTCAACTCCCCAGCCCCTCAATCTTCAATCGCGATCCCTGACGCGCGCGAGCTGCGCGACGCACTTGCGTGTCTTCCTCTGCACAACTCTGCGATCCGCCGGAGGGTTTCTGTCATAGGAAATTTTCGAAATTTCTTATGACGCAAGAAAGATCTTTCCGTCTTCCTTGACCACTTTTTTCTCCTTCAGCAGATTTCCGACAGCTCTTTTAAACGCCGCCTTTGAAAGGCCGAATACGTCATTGATCAGTTCCGGCGCCGCCTTATCGTCAAATTCCAGCTCACCGCCGTTCTCCTGAATATATTCAAGTATCATTTTCGCATCGGGTCCTATCTGCTGATACGCTTTTTTCTTTGCTGTCACATCCAGCTTTCCGTCACTCTTCACCGCCGTAACGCGGAGCGAAAGCACCTGCCCGAATTCAAATTTTCCCTGCGCGTCTCTTTTGGGTATCATTGCGGAATACTGATCGTCCACTGCAATGAAAACGCCGAAGTTCCGGCTGACCTCATACACTCTGCCGGTCACCTCATCCCCGACTTCATAGGGAGCGTTCTTCTTCAGATAGGGATATACATTCATTGTAGCCGCCATACGGCCGCTCTTATCTATATACAACGCAGCAAGGACTTCATCTCCTTTGTGTATCTTTCCTCTCTGTTCATGATAAGGGAGCAGCAGATCCTTTTCCAGTCCCCAGTCAAGGAACGCGCCTACCCTTGTGATATCTCTGACCTTTAACAGTTTCACCTCGTGAAGCATGATCAGCGGATCATGGACCGTAGCGATCATTCTGTCATTTGAATCTTTGTAAAGAAAAACCTCAACTTCATCGCCGATCCCTGCATTCTCCGGCACCTGTCTGATTGGCAGCAACACCTGCTGCTCTTTTCTCGCAGACGGTTCTTCAGACAGATACACTCCAAACTCCATGGTCTTTATGATCTTCAGCGTCTGTTTTTCTCCCAGTTTTAACATACTCAGTTCCTCCGTTCATTATTACTTTGCGCTCTGCGCAAAAACACCCGCAGATCCGGTCTTTACCTTGAAAACTCTCCTATGAAATACAGGTCTTTCTCCGGGCTCTCCAAAACCACCGTAAATACACCGTCTTTTTCAGCAACCGATGGAATGATCTCATCGTCCAGACGTGCCTGCGCTCTGAATTCAGCGCGCATATTTCCGGTAACAAAATCCGCCGGCAGATACTTCTCCGCCATTCGCACATACTGCACATTGTTCACATGATGATTTGTATCCAGCTTATCTTCTGTGATAAAAAAGCTCTTCCGCCGTTCTCCGTCTTTAGGTCTCCGGATCTTTTTACTATTAAAATCATACTCAAAGGCAAGCCCGGCATCTTTTCCATAGGCATCCTGCTGTTCTTCCGATACGGATACCGGTCTGCCGGCTTTCAGATCCATATATACCCAGTTGGCGTTTCCCATTACCAATATACGGCCTTCTTCATCCCTGATCGCATACTGTCTGTATCCAAAGCATTTTTTGAAATCGATCGCCCAGGTCTCGATCCTGATACGTTCTCCGTAACGCGGGTATCTGATCACATGGACCTGAATGGATGTCAGGACCCAGGTCATTCCGGTCTCTTTCGTCCATTTTACACCATATCCGGCGTCTTCGCCGTGAAAACCCGCACAATCCTGCAGATAATTGATCATTGCGACCAGCGAAAGTTCTCCCGCCTCGTTTACCTCGCTGAATCTGACTCTGCTGTCAAATGAATACATTTCTTCCTCCCGTGATACTGTGATACACTCCGCTCCCGTCCGAAGAAGCACTTCCTCTTATTTCTTCTTCGCATGGCAAACCGCTCCTTCATACATAACAAATAAGCCATTGCATTTCTGCAATGGCTTATTACTGGGCTACAAGGATTCGAACCTTGAAATGACGGAGTCAGAGTCCGTTGCCTTACCATTTGGCGATAGCCCAATATCTGCAACGGATTTATAATACTATAGAAATCCAGGAAACGCAAGTACTATTTTCTATAATAATTCTGTGTAGTTTCCTGTAACTATATGACCCAATCCCCGCCGTTTCATTTTTCTATTTGTTTTTTGGAGTACGCGTAGCAGCCACCAACAAAAGGACGATAAAGACGCCTTGTATTAATCTTTGTCCACCAATACTTATTTTTGCGGCATTTAAAAACGTTGACATGAGCGTCATCATAAATGCGCCTAAACAGACAGCAATAATGTTTGAACGACCGCCTCCGGCATTTGTGCCGCCCACAAAACATGCAGCAATAGAAGGCAAAAAATAAGTTGTTCCAAGGTCCTGGTTTGCACCGCCGCAATAAGCAGCATTCAATACACCTGCAAGTCCGCAAAGACCCCCATTGATAACAAATGCAATAATAACTGTTTTCTTAACATCGATTCCGGCAAGTCTGGCGGCATCCCTTTTCTGACCGGATGCATGAAGATTCATCCCATATTTTGTCTTATATAATACAAAAAACAACGCAGCTGCCACCGCAACGACAATAATAGTCATTGTATTAAACCCCAAAAAAGATGCATTTGTAAATTTTACAAAAGAACTGTTTGGCGAATTTGAGACCTTATTCGAAATCAACAGTATGATCGTATAGTATAAATATCCTGTGGCCATTGTAGTAATCATTGCATGAATATTTAGAAACTGATTCACACAGGAGTTTATCAATCCGCAAATCATACCGACAATGACGGCAACAATAATTCCCAACAAAATATTATACTGCATTAGTTCACAAGAAATATATGCTGTAAGAGTAAGTATGTACTTCTGCGAAATATCAATTGCTCCTCGTCCGCTGGTTACTACGATCATTTGAGCTATACCTAAAAGCATAGTAAAAACACATAATTTTGCAGCAGCAGACAAAACATTCAAGCGAACGCCTCCGGAGATCATACAAATCATTACGAAGAGAACAATACTTCCAACTGCCGGCCACATAACCGGGCTGGTCAAAACAATCCTTTTCACTTTAGACATTTCTAACACTCTCCCCTCTTCGCATAATATATCTCAACGCCAGAACACCTATCAAAATCATTCCGATGATCGCAGTCTGATAATTCGAATTCATTTTCAATGCTGTTAATAACGAATTAATGAGATTCATAACAACAGCCGCCATAACCACTCCGATCGGTACCGGAACTCCTCCGGTCATCTCGCATCCTCCAAGGATAACCGTCGCAATAGACATCATGTTATAATTCACTGAACTGTTCGCATCCGCGCCGTTACATGTTGCGGTGTAAGACATGCCTGCAAAAACCACAAATAATCCGGCAATTGCGTAGGCTGTAACTTTTGCCAGAATATAACTCCATCCGGATCGTTCAACCGCTGCCTGACTATTCCCGATCCCTCTAAGAACCACTCCATACCGGCATCTGAAAAGGATATACCAGCATGTCAATCCCAGTACAGCCGCAAGTATGATCGGGAACGGAATAACGGGTGTTCGTATCCTCAGAAAACTACTAAGCCATTCAGGGCAGCTCCCCCCCGGCAAAGGACACACGATAAGCGCCAAGCCATACCAAACAAACTGAGCTCCCATCGTAACTACAATCGCAGGAATCTGACGAGTTTTTATTAACGCTGCCATCCCCATATAAGCACCAATGAATATCACAAGACCAACAATCCCTATAAACGGTCTTCCGGTAAGCCAAATTGCTACAATACAATTTACAAGCCCTATTGAATATCCATTGCCCATGTCTACATCCCCGCACATAACAATAAACATTTGTCCAAGAGCCGCGAATACAAGCGGTAAAGCTGAACTTATCTTCATTCTCATACCTGCATATGAAGCCAAATTGGGGTTAATAATCACATTAGCAGCATAAATAATGATCAAAGTAAGCAGAGGAAGCATCCACCTTTCTTTAAAAAGCATACTTAATCTACTTTCTCTAGTTGCTTCCACATCCTTTTTTGGAGTCTCGATAAAAGATGCTTTTACTATATTGGGTACATCTATTTCATCTTTAATCAGTTCCTTTACTACATATCCATCCCGCATGACGTATACACGATCACATATTTCCATTTCATTATCTTCAGTGGAAAAAAGAACTACTGATTTTCCCATACCAAGTATCTCATCGAGAAGTGTGTACATGTCTTGTTTTGTGCCTATATCAACGCCGGCAGTCGGATCATTCAAGAGTATAATATCAGCCCCTGATGCAATGCCTCGTGCTATGAGAGCCTTTTGCTGGTTTCCTCCGGATAGTGACATGATATTACTATTTATACCTTCAGCCCGGAATTTTAATTTATCATACCATTCCTTAGCTGAGCTCTCGGCTCTTTTCTTATCAATAAGAATCTTCCCTTTTACCCTGTCAAAATTGGCAGCAAGTATGTTATTCTTTATGTCCCAGAATGGAAATACACCTTCTTTTGTACGGTCGCCGGACACGTAAGCAACAGTACCGTAAATCTCTATGTCAGAATGATTCTTCTTTCTGTGTTCAAATATTGTCTGAAGAAGTTCTTGTTGACCTGAACCTGCAAGACCTGATATTCCAATAATTTCTCCTTTTTTAAGTTCTATATTTATACTATTCAGATTTTTATTCGAAAAATCCGTAATCCGGAGCATAGTTGCAGCATCAGAAAAATCCTTGATTTGTTTCTGTCTTTTTTCCGAAACTCCTCCCATCAGATCTACCAGTTTGTTTTTTGAAATTGTATCCGCGTAATAATCTCCTGCATTTTTTCCGTTACTTAAAATGCAAATACGATCTGATACAATTCCAATTTCATCCAGCTTATGAGAAATGTATATTACCGCCACCCCATTATTACTTAACTCTTTAACAATTTCATGGAGCTGTGCAGCCTTATCTGTAGACAACGCACTGGTGGGCTCATCAAGAACAAGTATTTTGAGGTTATCAGACATCAACGTCTTACATATCTCAACAACCTGTTGGTCAGTTAAACTAAGCTTCTCAATCGGCTTTGTTACATCTATATTGCTTCCGGGAAAATATTTTTCCAAAAGATCTCTGGCTTCCTTCATGGCTTTTTTTCGCCAATTACTTTCCGGTGTAATACCATGGCTTACATTGAGCATAGCGAAATTTTCAAAGACACTCAGATTTGTACACAGTGAAAGATCCTGATATGCACAATTTATCCCGATCTGTTTTGCTGTTCTTGTATTGTATACTTCCTGAATTCTATTCTGAAAAACTATTTCACCATTCGTTCTGGGAAGTACTCCTGTAAGAATTTTCATTAAAGTAGACTTTCCCGCTCCGTTTGGCCCGACAAGTCCAATTACTTCCCCTTCATAAATATCAAGATTTACATTCTGCAAAGCTTTGGTTATTCCAAAAAAACGATCTATGTTTTTAAGACTCAAATAAGGCTGTTGACCTTCCCTATGTTTCACACATCCACCTCCTCTAGTCAATAACAGCTACCAGACGCATTGTCGCTCCAGATCCGCCCTTGAACTTACACGGAAAACCAATTACCCCGAAGAACACAGGTAATTCCCCCAATTTATTCACATTCTCAATAATATTCACACCATTTCCCAAAAGTATTTTGTGCGATGGATTGTCACTTCCTGCGGCATCCAATGCCAGCGTATCTGTTCCAACAGCCTTAACTCCTTTGTCCAACAGGTACCGGGCTGCTTTAGCCGACGTGCCCGGCCAGTCACAAAGAAAACCCGCGCCTTTATTTCCAACACCCCATTTTTCATCCCATCCGAAGCGGAAGAATACAATATCATCCTTTTTAATAGAACCGTGTTGGCTCTCAAATCTCTGAATATCAGAAATACTGACTGTACGTTTAGGTCTTATATCTGTGACATCAATTTTCACTCCGCGCCCCATGATCTGAGTAATCGGTATCTCATCAACATTCCGGGCACCTAATATAAAATGTGATCCTGCATCAATATGCGTGCCCGTATGTTCGCAAAAAATTATTTTTCGCCAGTATGATTCATCACCATTCTTCTGATGATTCATTGTAATCGCTTCATACTTTGGCTGTGTGGGCCAATATGGTATCCCTTCTTCAATCGCATGGGTCATATCCACAAAACGGGCATTTCGAACTAATGAAAGCAATTGTTCTAAACTATCCACCTGAATTCTCCTTATAAAACAGGCAGAATATGACCAGTGTCATATCCTGCCGAATAAACATTCAAATTACACCTGTCAAAACATATAGTTTAATAAAACAGCGAAAACATTCTAATGTTTTTAAGATGTTATACTTGATTTATGAAATTATTCATATTCTTTTACTTCTTCCCATGAGTAGGCCGTGTAAGCCACATCATCATCTCCAAGCGTATTTGCATAATCCGGAAGTGAATCTGCATCAATGCTATTAAACGGGAATATAATATCGCTCTTTACACTCTCCCCTGAAACGATATCACAGGCGATATACAATGCAGCTGCTCCATTAAACGGTTCGGATGCTACCGAAAGAGTCTGATATCCTTCAGGTGCTTCATTTGCCCACCAGTTAATGAAAGAACCTCTGTTATCGCCGGCGATCACAGGAAGTTCCGTGTATCCTGCAGACTGGAATGCCTGCACTGCAGCGTATGCATCTCCACCTTGTGTTACAAGTCCATCAACTTTATCCAGCGTTGGAAGTGCACTGTTTAGCTCTGTCTGTGCCTTTGACGCCGTCCAGTCAGTATATATTTCAGCAATTACTGTTACATTCGGATATTCTTCCAATGCTTCTTCAACTCCCTGATGAAATTGATCATCCGTGGAAGTTCCTGCTGTTCCTCTGAGCTCGATTAAGTTTCCTTCTCCCCCCATAGATTCGCAGATAAATTCAGTGAGTGTTTTTGTCATGGCCACATTGTCAAAGTAAACCTGATACAGGTTTTCACATTCAAGATCAATAGGTCCGTCATTAACAGTAATAACCGGAATTCCCGCCTCACATGAATCTTGAATCGCCTGATTTAATGAACTTGTAGATGCCGGATCAACAATAATGACATCATAGCCCTGAATAACAAAATCCTGTATCTGCGAAACCTGTGTTGCAGCATCCTGGTTTGCTTCTGCAACTGTATATTCACTGATATATCCCTCAGCCTTAAGCTGATCTGCAACTTCTGCCATTAACCTCTCTTCTGTCTGACGATAGCTGTTTCCATTGTAACTATTAGTAAAACCGATACGAATACCTTTTCCGTCAATATGATCTGTATTATTGCTGTTTCCTTCAGTTACCGTTGATGCAGCATTACCAGTATCCGTTTTCATCTCCGACGTTCCAGACGAATTATTACCGCATCCCACTAATGCCGCTGCCATAACACCAGTTAAAAAAATCCCAAATAATCTCTTTTTCATACTGTCATAATCCTTTCTGTTCATCTTTTAATTGTATTATGTGTTCCACTGTTTTCGCTGTTTGATTTTCAAAGAACACTACCCCGATAAAACATAAATATATTCGTCTTTCTGAAATACTAGCATGTTAGTACAGCTCGCAAAAAAGCAACCTTATACATATGTTACTTTTGTCTATTATTGCACATCAAAGCACACATCTTACCAACGCAATGTTCATCAGGTTTCTTTTTGCTTGTGAAAAATAGTGATATTTATACAAAAAACGATGCTTTTTCTATGACTTTTTGTTTTAATTGAAAATCAAGAAAACCAGAACTTATTTGATGAATAAAAGAATAGTAGATTTAAGAACAAAGTCCGCGATAGGGCTCCAACTCCTCTGCCTTGAGAAGAGCGGACCGGACTTTGCATGCCGCTGCACCGCGGCTTTGCCGCTTTCCTCAGTGTGGCGTGCGCCTCCTCCGAAAGATTTATATCATAAGAAACTGTCGAATTCTCCTATGACGCAAAAAAAGACCCGGACCGTTATTGATCCAGATCTTAAGCTGGGCTACAAGGATTCGAACCTTGAAATGACGGAGTCAGAGTCCGTTGCCTTACCATTTGGCGATAGCCCAATGTCTCGCGACTTTTATATTATATGAATAATTTATAAAAAAAGCAAGTGTTTTTTATAAAAATAAAATTTTATCGAAAAGGCTGCCGCATCACTACACGGCAGCCGCTGATTTTTAAACTCTGAGGGAATTATTACCCGTCTCGTGCTCCATACGCCAGCTGATACATCTGCTAAGATACTCTTCGTACTCAGGATTCTTGCACATGCCTTTACCCGCCACGTCTGATATTTTTGCCACATCCATACCATTGCATGCAGTGGTCTTCATTACTATATTCAGAGGCGGTACATCAGTATCATTCGCGATATATGTTCCTATACCGAACGCCACCTTGCTGCGGCCGTCAAAATATCTTTTTATCTTAGTCGCCTTTTCAAAATTAAGGCTGTCGCTGAACAGCAGTGTCTTTGTCTTCGGATCTATATCCAGCCACTCATAATGTTTGATCATCCTGTCGCCCCATTTGAACGGATCTCCGCTGTCATGACGCACGCCGCTGAACAGCGTGGCATATGTCAGTTTGAAATCCTCCAGGAAACATTCTGTAGTGATTGCGTCTGTAAGGGCCGTACCATTCAGGACTCCGTACTCCTTCACCCATGCATCCATAGCGTACCAGTTGGAAAAAGCCGGATTATGCTTATGATTTCCCTGACCTACGCACATGATCCACTCGTGAGCCATCGTTCCCACCGGAGTAAGTCCGTATTTTTTCGCAAGATAAACATTGGAAGTTCCTACAAAGGTCGAACCCGGATACTTCGCATCCTTCAAGGTTCTTACAGCCAGCTCCTGTGCCTCGCCGGAAAGTCTGCGTCTCATTCCGAATTCGCTGAATCCTCCCAGCTCATATTCTCCATTTTTAAGTTTCTCTACTTTTGCGTTCAGCCTTTCTTTGAAGCTTTTCATCAGATGGTCGTAATCATACGCCTTGCGGAAATAAACCTCGTTGACGATGGCCAGTGTCGGGATCTCATACATGGATGTATTAAGCCATGTACCTCTTGTCTCGATAGTAAGTCCGCAATCCGAATCCGTTCCGAAGGTAAAATCTTCATAACGGGGACTCCAGAGTCTCAGAAAATCACAGTAAGATCCTTTGATCCATCTCATTCTGTGAAGATATTCCAGCTCCTCCTCCGTAAAACGAAGTCCACAGTAGAGTTTGATCTGCCTCTTGATCTCCTCGATCATCTCATCCGTAAAACGTACATCTTCATTTCTGCACTTAAATGACCATGTAGTCTTATAATCGCTAAACTGATGATAAATAGCCTGTCCCATGGAAAATTTGTAAGCATCTGTCTCCAGCAGGCTTGTAATAATAGGTTCCATTTTTCCCCTTTCGGCGTTTTTATCGAAGCGCCCAATCATTTTTTTTACAAAAAGCAGATGGCAGAAAATCGCAGGGCCGTCGGATCAAGTCAGTAACCTCTGCCAAATTTCTGAATAGTATAACATATATTTCCTTATTTGTGAGATGATTCGCGAAAAAAACGAAATTTTTGTCTTAACATGTGACATGACACTTGCACATGCCTGTCACTCGCTTAATCTTGTCTGCATCCAGTATGCACCCATACTTTTTCCTGCAGCGCCGGTCACCTCATCGGACAGATATGTCTCCAGCCCCGCTGATGCAGGATCCCATAAAAGCGCCTGGTCCCGGGCTTTGAATTCCACCTCCGCGTACCAGAATTCCGTAGAAGCTCCTTCATCTACGTGATTCACTTCCAGATGAAGTCCATCCGGCAAAAGATATGTGCGCCTGCATTTTGGCACAAGCGGCTTGCCGATCAGCTCCTCAAGATCTGCAAATTTATCCTCAGGGATCTCCATTTCTATTTCTTTCCTCACAAGCCCTCCCGGCGACTTAAAACAAAGAATGTACGCCGGATCCTCCCCGTTCTTTTTTTCTTCCCTGATCCTTACGGTCGGCAGCACGGAAATATACCCCTGACGCATTTCATGCTGACATATCAACGGCAGTCCCTTATCCGGCCACCCCTTCACGATCCATTTTCTCTCAATTTCCATACTACTCCCACCCTTTCACATTATCTGTTATACCTATATCATACCACACCCGGAACCGGGGACGGAGTTAAGTTCCGTTTTTTTCGAAACCGGGGACGGAGTTAAGTTCCACTTTTACGGTGCCGCATGGTATTACAGCTTCCTTTTCCATCCCAACCGTTCCCCTGAAAAGCCGAAACAAAGTCCGCGAGCAGACTTCAGCTCCCCAGCCCCTCAATCTTGAGGGGGCGAACCGGACTTTGCGCGCCGCCGCACGGCAGCGCAGCTGCCT
>DFHP01000031.1:11113-15852 GCA_002371335.1 Eubacterium sp. UBA3720 | reverse complement strand
TGTGCGGCGTGTGCATCCCCCGGAAGGTTTCGTTTCACAGGAAATTGACGAAATTTCCTGTGAAATAAAAAAGGGAGGCCGCAGTTTTTAATACCGCAGCCTCCGCTGATCATTTTTTATCCGGTTATAATTTATCTGATCGTTTCCTGAGACCTGATCACGCGAGAAGTTTTCCAAGCTCCCTGCACTGTGCCAGACCATCTTCATCAGGCATCTCATTGATGATAAGCGGATCAGTGATCAGTACTGCACCATCGTCAATGCATCTTGCCTGCCATGTACGCATCCACTCGCCGTCTCCCCATCCGTAAGATCCGAACAGTGCGATTGCCTTGCCCATGAGTTTTGTCTCAGCTTCAGTGAACATCGGCTCAAACTCATCTGCATCAAGCTCCTCTGCGCCCATTGCTGAACATCCGAAAGCGATCTTGTCATAAGATGTAACTGTAGAAGCATCAAACTCACCGCTTGTGAAGAGAGATACGTCTGCCCCTGCTGCATGTGCGCCTTCTACGATCGCGTTTGCCATTGCTTCTGTGTTACCTGAACTACTAAAGAATACTACTGCTACTTTTGCCATTTTTAAATCCTTCTTTCTTCATTATTTGTTCTATTCAAAATCGCCCTTCGACGTATTTTGCTTCTTTACTTTTTCTTTCCAGACTGAATCCCTTCGCATCCTTGCGGTGCGTTTATCTCATCTGAAGATTGGACCCCTGCTTAGGCGGGCCTGTCATAATCCGACGCTTAGGAAGCGGGGCTTCTCACAATCCGACGCTTAGGAAGCTGGGGCTTCTCACAATCCGACGCTTAGGAAGCGGGGGGCTTCTCATAATCCGACGCTTAATAAGCGGGGGCTTCTCACAATTAAATAAAAGTCATCCTGCTACCGTCAGCTGTATGACAGACCGAGTCCCTTCGGTCCAAAGCTTCTGATATACATCCTTGCATTTCCGGAACCTTCGAAAATCCCGTTCGGCTTCGTTTTCGTTACAATAAACCTTCCAGCTGCCTATACATTTGCAATGTTTCCCGTTGTTCTCGATAAATCCGATCACGTCTCCCAGAGGATATCCCAGAAAAATCCCGATTTCGTGAGGAAATTCACTTGAAGCGCTCAGCCTTCCGGAAAGTCTGTCAAGCGCCTGATCTATATCAAAATCGCAATACCCGTATTTTCTCAGAAAACGCTGTACGTTCACGTTCCGCAGCTTCGCTGCAAGCCCTGATTTTCTGTAAACATATATCAGCGCGGAACCATCTGACCTGTGAAAATACTTAAAGCCAAGACCTTTATCTTCAAATACCTCATTCCAGCATTTCACCATAATTTCCGGATCCTGCTCTTTGGCACAGACATACCGGAACAGATTTGCCATTTTCAAAGATGCCAGAGTCGGCGCACAATATTCTATCAAATACTGTTCCTGAAAAACTTTTGATATCATTTCCGGCTTAACCCCTTTTGGTTAGTCATTTCTAATTAGCATACGCTAACTATATCATCACAAAAGTTAGCTGTCAATAACCTAAGTTAGCAATGTATAACTTCTTTCTTCTGACAACTGTCCCTTCCATTGCGGTTTCTGATAAACAATACAGATTTTTGTTCAGTTCCGCTTCTATATTTCACAAAGCCGTTTGCTATTTTTTGTGAAAAAATATATAATGTTAAAGGTTAAGGATATTTTACGAACTAATTTATTCAGATATGCAATTCGCCGAAACCCGGCATATATCAGAAGGGAGGTGGTTTTATGAAAAAACATTTACGATCATTAAATGATGATGATCTTCATCCGCGAAGTTTGATTTCTAAAACCACATATAAAGGAGAATTGCTATGCAAACTACACAAGAACTCAGAGATCAGCTGATGGGTCTGATGGAGAGCCGCAAATTCGCCAAACTGCGTGAAGCAGCAGAGGAAATGAACCCTGCTGACATTGCTGCGGTTCTTGACTCGATCGAGGACGAAGATTCTCTGAAAATGTTCCGTCTTTTTCCGAAAGATATTGCTGCTGACGTGTTCCCTCTTATGGACGAGGACGCCCAGCATTATATTATCATGTCTCTCTCAACGAAAGAAGCTTCTGTCGTAATCGATAATCTGATGTCCGACGATGCGGCTGACCTGCTGGAAGAAATGCCCGCAAACGTCGTTACGAGGCTTTTGTCCGCAGCTAAACCCGATACGCGCCAGGACATCAATCAGCTCCTTCAGTACCCGGAGGATTCCGCCGGTTCAGTCATGACAACAGAGTATATAACTCTGCCGGAGCGGATGAATGTGGCAAGAGCGATCGACCGTATACGTAAGGTCGGTCTCGATTCGGAAACGATCAATGTCTGTTATGTGACGGATGAGACCCGCCACCTGATCGGAACGGTCGCACTGCGTTATCTTCTCATACAGCCGCTGGATGATCTTATCTGCGATATCATGAACGATAATGTCATCAGCCTCCACACTCTGACCGACCAGGAGGAGGCGGCCAGAATGTTCCAAAAATACGACTTTACCGCAATGCCGGTAGTGGATAACGATAATCGAATCGTCGGTATCATCACCATCGACGACGTTGTCGACATCATTCAGGAAGAAGCGACCGAGGATATCGAGAAAATGGCCGCCATCATTCCTACAGAAAAGCCTTATCTGAAAACCGGCGTTTTTGAAACATACAAAAAACGAATGCCCTGGCTTCTGTTTCTTATGTTATCAGCTACTTTTACGGGTTCGATCATCACACGTTTTGAGGCGGCTCTGGCTTCCTACGTAGCACTGACAGCATATATTCCGATGCTGATGGATACCGGAGGAAATTCAGGTTCCCAGGCCAGCGTTTCCATCATCCGAGGTCTCTCCCTGAACGAAATCCGTCTGGGAAACATACTCGAAGTACTTTTTAAGGAAGTCCGGGTAGCGTTTATATGCGGATGTACTCTGGCTTTATGCAACTTCTTCAAGCTGCTTCTGTTAGACCGTGTACCTGTTCGAATAGCGATCGTTGTATGCATCACACTTGTGCTCGTGGTGCTCTTTGCAAAGACGATCGGCTGCACCCTTCCAATGTTCGCGCAGCGTCTCGGTTTTGACCCTGCTGTTATGGCCAGCCCGCTGATCACCACGATCGTAGACGCGATCTCACTGCTGATATACTTCACACTGGCTACACATCTGCTCCATATCGCGGTCTAAATGAAACAGGGGACGGAGTTTCGTTTCACCTGCCCGGCAGGTGGAACGAAACTCCGTCCCCTGTTTCATATATATGACTGTAAGATTTACAGATTTTCTTTCATGAAAGCTGAAACAGCTTCGCAAGCAGCTTCCTCTGAAGGTCCTTCAAAAACAAACTCTACTTCGCTGCCCTTCTTTGCGCCGAGTGACATAACGCCAAGAGTCTTGGAGGCTTTTACTACCTTTCCGTCTTTAGCGATCGTAATATCTGTATCTTTGAACTCTTTTACAAGCTTAACAAGCTGTCCTGCTGGTCTTGCGTGGATTCCTTCATTGTCTGTGATTACGTAACTAAATTTTTTCATGTTTGTAATTCCTTTCTCTAATACACTATAATCCGACTGCTCTGTTTACACCTCTCAAGCACTCGATCCGTACGTCAGGATTTCCGCCTGTCAGTACTTTTCCATTATAACTAACTTCCTCCAAATACACAACTTAATTTTATTAAAATTTGATAAATATTACTATTTAGAAGGTTAGTTTTTGTCACTATTTTATAGTGACGCTTCTCTGTCTCCGTGAAATATATCTTACAGACATAAAAGAAAGCACAAAGTCCGGGAGCGAACCGGACTTTGCGCACCGCCGCACAGCAGCGCAGCTGCCTTCCTCTGTGCGGCGTGTGCATCCCCCGGAGAGTTTGTGTCATAGGAATGATCGTAATTTCCTATGGCACAGGATAAATCCCCGCGTCCTGTCCTTCCGGCAGCTGTGCCGGAAGAAAGGCGCGGGGATATGAATCACAATATTATTTAGCTAATCCTGACTCTTCTGCCGGAAGAGGTTTCTTCAGCATGGAAAGGATAAGAGCACCTACAACGGAACCGATCACAAGTGCAACCAGGAACATAACCGGATTTTTGATGACCGCGATTACCCATGCGCCGCCGTGCGGAGCCGGACTCTGGCACTTGAATGCAGCGGAAAGTCCGCCTGCGATCGCGGAGCCGATGATACAGGACGGGATTACACGTCCCGGGTCAGCTGCTGCGTAAGGGATGGCACCCTCGGAAATGAAGGAGAGTCCCATGATATAGTTTACAACGCCTGCCTTGCGGTCTGCCTCTGTCCAGCGATTCTTAAAGATAGTAGTTGAAAGAGCTACTGCAATCGGAGGAACCATACCGCCGACCATTACGGACGCCATGATGATCTGGCCTGAAGCTGTTCCTGCCTCAAGCATAGCCGTACCGAATACGTAAGCCGCCTTGTTGAAAGGACCACCCATATCGATAGACATCATTCCGCCTACTACTGCGCCCAGGAGAACCAGGTTCGTAGTTCCCATGCCGTTCAGCACGTTTGTCATTCCTGTATTGATAGCCGCAAAAATCGGGTTAACAAGGAACATAAGTGCACCGATGCAGAAAATGCCTACCAGCGGGAACAGAAGTACAGGCTTGATTCCCTCCAGAGAATCAGGCAGTTTGGAAAATACTTTTCCGAGCCACAATGTTATATATCCTGCAGCAAAACCTGCGAACAGCGCTCC
>DFHP01000031.1:4981-10951 GCA_002371335.1 Eubacterium sp. UBA3720 | reverse complement strand
GGACGGTCGGCAATGGCCATCGCGATATATCCTGCGAGGATCGGAAGCATGAATCCAAACGCCGCGTTACCGATCTGATTAAAGAATGCTGCGGCAGGGATAGAAGAACCATAGGCTGATGTTCCAAGTCCCGGCTGGTCGATCAGGAATGAAAGCGCGATCAGGATACCGCCGCCTACAACGAACGGAAGCATGTGAGATACGCCGTTCATCAGGTTCTTGTAGAAAGAGCCTGCAAATCCCTGTTTCTCTGTGACAGCGGAAGCCGCCGGAGCTGTTCCGTCCAGTACAGGCGCCTGATTATTTACGATAGCATTGATCAGTTCTTCCGGCTTATTGATACCTGCGGATACAGATGTCTGATATACCTGTTTGCCTGCAAAACGATTAAGCTCGATCTTCTTATCAGCTGCGATGATAACGCCTTTTGCGTTAGCGATCTCTTCTGCCGTAAGAACGTTCTTTGCTCCTACGGAGCCCTGAGTCTCTGCCTTCAGGCTGAGTCCCATGGCTTTTGCCTGTTTCTCAAGCGCTTCCGCAGCCATATAGGTATGGGCGATACCAGTCGGGCATGCTGTGATAGCTACGATATCCGGAAGTCCGTTGTCTGCCGATGCTTTAGCTGTCTCTGCAGCCTCAGACTCGCTTTCTGCCTTGTCAATTACTGCCAGGAATTCGTCGGCTGTCTTTGCCTGACGAAGCGCGTCAGTAAAGTCATCATCCATCAGCATTCCGGAAAGACGAGCCAGAACCTCAAGATGTACATTACTCTCTGTATTCGGAGCAGCGATCAGGAAAATCAGATCTGACGGCTCCTCATCCGGTGCGTCATAATCCACGCCATTAGGAACTGTCATGGCTGCCAGACCAGGTCTGGAAACAGCGTCTGTCTTTGCATGCGGGATCGCAATTCCTTCTCCGATCGCCGTAGTGCTCTCTGCCTCTCTGGCGAGAACGGCTTTTTTGTATTTTTCAGGGTCGTTGATGTTTCCTTCCTTGCACATCAGTTCGACCATCTGGTCGATCGCGTCCTGTTTGTTTTTACAGGTACCGCCGATCTTAATGCCTTCCTTCTTCAGAAGATCAGTAATTTTCATTTGATCTTACCTACCTTTCTCAAAGCGTTGCCAACAGTTGCATAACCTCGCTCTTTGTAGCCAGATTCGGTGAGAACGCGCTTGCGCTTCCGGAGCATACTCCAAGCTTAAACGCATAACCATAGTCTCCGCTCTCCAGATAACCTGCAATAAAGCCCGCTACCATGGAATCGCCTGCGCCTACCGAATTAACTACTTTGCCTTTTGGAGCTGCGCTCCTGTATACATCACCCTTTTCATCCACAAGAACGGCTCCTTCTCCGGCCATGGAAATGAGAACATTTCTGGCTCCCCGCTCCTGCATCTTTTTTGCATAAGGGATGACTTCATCCTGTGTCTCCAGCTTTACGCCGAAGATCTCGCCGAGCTCATGATTGTTCGGCTTAATAAGAAACGGTTTATATTCAAGAACATTTGTGAGGAGGTCTCTGGTCGCGTCGACTGCGATACGCACGTCCCTGCCCTCAAATCTCTTCATGATCCTCTCATACATATCTCCCGGAAGAGTATCCGGAACGCTTCCCGAGATGACCAGAATATCTCCGTCCTTTATCCTGTCCAGCTTTTTGTAGAGCTCTTCGATAGCCTCGTCGGTGATATTCGGTCCCTGTCCGTTGATATCAGTCTCGGTATCGGTTTTCAGCTTTACATTGATCCTTGACGTGCCTTCCGGCAAAACGATAAAATCGCTCTCGCAGTGGAAATCATTTTCCAGTCTGTCCCTGATCTCCCTGCCGGTGAAGCCTGCGATAAATCCAAGCGCCGTGCTGTCAAAACCAAGATTTTTCAGAACAATGGAAACATTGATCCCCTTGCCTCCCGGAAGAATATTCTCATAGGACATGCGGTTAACTTCACCCGGACGATAATCATCCACATGGATCGCATAATCAAGTGACGGGTTAAAAGTAACTGTGTAAATCATTATTCCACCTCCACTATATTGTTATATCCTTTATATTTCTCTATCGTGATCTTATCTGTGATAAAGGTTACCGCGTTGAATCTGGCAAAGGTCACCGGAGAGATCTTATGAAATTTGCTGTGATCGCAGAGAACATAAGCTCTGGCACAGCGAAAGATAGCGTTTTTCTTTACCATCGCCTCTGAGATATCCGGAGTCGTGCACCCCAGCGCCTCGTCCGCTCCGTTCGTCCCGAAGAAACCGATCGTAAAATTATACTTCTGTAATGCGTCCACCGTCTCGCTCCCGACCAGTGCCTCCGTTATATTTTTCAGCTCGCCGCCCAGAAGGATCGTCCTGCAGCCTTTACCCGCGAGGATGGATGCGTGCTTCAGAGAATTCGTCACATATACGGCCTGGGTCTGAGTGATATGCTCAGTCAGAAGCTGTGTTGTAGTGCCTGCATCGATAAAAACAAAATCATCCGGTCTGATCAGAGCCGCGGCGTATTTCGCTATGCGATCCTTTTCTTCAAAATATAAAGATGACTTTTCCGTCATGGAAAGATCCTTTGTCGCATAATCGACAGTCAGCGCCACCGCTCCGCCATAAACTTTCTTTATCTTTCCGATATTGTCAAGAGCCGTCAGATCACGGCGCGCCGTGGATTCGGATATTCCAAGTTTTTCGGTCAGTTCCTGAACGGATACCGTTCGGTTCCTTTTGATCATATCCAGAATTGCTTCATATCTTTTTTCCGTTAACATTATGATCAAGCCCCTTTATTCGAATAATTAAATTCTAAATTTATACAGTTTATAATTCATTAATAATATTTTAGCTGTTTTCTGACAAATTTACAATCTCGCAATTACATTTCCGGAAATTATATGACCATTTCTGACCGCTTTTATTCGTTTTTCAACATTATTATAATATCATCAGAAACAGTCATTTTCAATCAACTCAAACCTATCTTAATCAACGAAAATGCCGCTATATTTTTGTGCAGATTTATGTTTTTTATTTTTATTTAATATTTTCGGTCAAACTCAGTCATGAATTATCGGAACAAAGTACGCGAGCGGACATCAACTCCCCTATCTCCTCATGAATGAGGGGAGCGAACCGGACTTTGCGCGCCGCCGCGCGGCATCTTTGCTGCCTTCCTCTTTGAGGCGTGTGCATCCCCCGGAGAGTTATTTCACAGGAAACCGTATGAATCTTCACACAATTTCTGAACGAGGGACTTTTGACACTTTAATCCTGTGAAAGAAAATAAGACGTCCTCTCTGATAAGAAGACGTCTTTCAATAGTTTCTTTTATTCATAAAGTACAAGCGGCAATCCGCCCTACCAGCTTACTGCGATATCCGTTGCCTCCGGATAAGAAGAGATAAACGAACCCGTATCACATACGATCGCCAGTCCCAGACTTGTTTCATAGATAGATCCACGCGGGCGGATAGAATGGTTTGCCGCTACCATTACATAGTTTCCAAGCATCTTTACTCCATCTGACCTTACCCAGTACGGGTCGTTATTTCCCGCGTTCCTCATGATCCGGACAACGCCGTTCATAGGAAGATTATAATAAGTTTCTCTTCCGGCCGGGCCTGTAACTACGCCTGCGGATTTTGTCAGTACAGCACCGCTCCAGCCGCAGACGCTCTGTACGCTTCTGTACGTCGCGCTGTTCTCGATATCATCTGTATCCTCTGCCGGCACATAGCTGTAAAAACCGCCGCCCTCATAAGTGGATGTCGGAACCTCAGTATCCTCTTCCTCCTCATAGGTCTCCTCTTCTACATAGGTTTCTTCCGGTTCTTCAACTGAAATATCCTCCTGACCGGTTTCCTCAGGAACCGCTTCTTCCGCCGGAGCATCTTCGGCAGGCTCTTCCTGAACTACCGGCTCCTCCGGAACGGCTTCCTCTTCCGGTGCCTGTATTTCTGCCGCCTGCGCCGCAGCAGCCTGCTCTTCTGCCGCCTGTTTTTCAGCTGCCGCAGCCTGTTCTGCCTCTTTCACGGCGTCCTCTTCAGCTTTCTGGGCCATAAGCGCGTTCAGCTCCGTCTCCCGGGACTGAACCTCCGCCAGAAGCTGTGCCTGGTCGCTTTCCGCATCTGTTATAGAGGCGGCGTATTCCTCGATCTGAGCATTGGTGCTGTCATAAAGCTCCTTTACTTCATCCTGTTTACGCAGACTCTCCACCTGCAGTTCAGTAATGGACTCCTGCTGCTGCTCAAGAGCTTCCTTCTTCTCGGCAATTTCCTGCTGAGTCTCTTCATACTCCGCCATTTTTTCTTTATCAAATTTATCAACGCTCGTGATAAATTCAGATTTGTTCAGGAACTCCAGGAAACTGTTTGCCGAAAAAAGATTCGTAAGGAATCCTGTACCATGCGTATTCTCATACATATACTGGATACGAAGCTTCATATCCTCGCTCTGCTTCTGAGATTTCAGATTTGCCGCTCCCAGCTCAACCTTGGTGACCTCAATATCCAGCTGTGTATTTTCATATTCTGTACGCAGATCCTGCAGCTCCCCTGTCAGAGTATCCAGCTGATCTCCCAGTTCCGTCAGATAAGCTTCGGAATCATTTTTCAGAGATTCCAGTTTATTGATCTCAGACTGCTTTGCCGCCGCCATCTGAGACGCCTGATTTCTCTGCGCCTTTGCCGAATCTATCTGGTCCTGCGTTCCCGCCGCGCCGACAGGAAGGGCGGACCCAACCATGATCGCCGCGGATAAAACGCTGCATAAAACCTTCAATTTCAAATGTTTTTTTACCATAATAATAAACCTCTTAATTAATTTCCCGACGCTTTAACATGTATTGTTTCAACGCCGGCAAAACAATTCATGGTGACATTATAACAGAAGGTTCTTTATTTTGAAACACTTTTCGACTTATTTTGTAATATTTCCGTAATAATTAACAGTGAGTCCCAGGAAATATGTTTGTTCTGCACAAGAATGATACCTTTGCCAAAGGAAAATTTATAAAAAACATCTGTATTCAGACCGGCTGCTTACATCGCCCGAAGCCCATCCTCATACTCTCTTTTATAGCTTATCCTGACCATCCTGTTCCGCTTTGCCGGGACTACCTTTCTGAAAAGCGGCAGATAATGTTCCGGATTCTCCAGAATCTCCGACGCTCTTACTGAGCCGGTCTCTTTTCTGTAATCCAAAAGTATCCTCCAAAGCGCATTAATATCATCCTGACTGTCGAGGCAGGTCACTTCTGTCCCGGTTACGTTCATTTTTGCAGGAAGCTCATCATTTTCATCAAGCACATATGCGGCGCCGCCGCTTATTCCGGACGCAAAATCCGTTCCCACTGTTCCCAGAATAACTACGCATCCGCCTGTCATGTCCTTCAGGCTGTGATCGCCGCATCCCTCGGCCGCAGCCGCAGCCCCTGCGTTACGGCAGCAAAAATAATCGCCGGCCTTTCCTCTGATATACGCCTTGCCGCTTTCAGCCCCGTAAAGCGCCATATTTCCCACGATGATATTTGCATCTGTTTTCATTCCGCATCCCCGCGGCGGAACTACAGTCAGTTTTCCTCCGGAAAGTCCCCGTCCGAAATTATCGTCCGCATCGCCTTCCAGACGCATCGTCAGGCCCTTCGGTGCAAATGCACCAAATGATCTGCCGCTTTCTCCTTTGCATTTTACGACAAACGTATCCTCCGCTGAATCGTCATATCTCCTCTGAATCTCAGAACCAAGGATAACTCCGACACTCCTGTCCTTCGCCTCCACTTTAATACATTTCTCATGATGTTCCCCCGCGTTCAGCGCTTCGAAAAACTCAGGAAGAAGAACTGCTTCATCCACTGTTCTCTCCAGATGAAAATCATATGCCATGCATGGATCGAAACGGCGGTAACGGGCCGCGGCATACTTACGTTGAATAACATTTTTCCGCACCGGCGTTTTTTTATCCGCCTCAGTTTTT
>DFHP01000031.1:0-4929 GCA_002371335.1 Eubacterium sp. UBA3720 | reverse complement strand
TTTTTTATCCGCCTCAGTTTTTTTCCACGCAAGACGATCACACCTGCCGACCATCTCACTGACAGTGCGAAAGCCAAGTCCGGCCATGATCTCACGCAATTCTTTTGCTATAAAATACAGGAAGGTCTCCATCTGTTCCGGTTCTTCTGAAGAAGAACCGTCAAGGTTTCTTAATCTCCTTTTTCTGCAGTCTCTGTCAAAAAGCGGTCCGGCGTCGATACAGTATCTGTCCGCGCCAAGCAGCGCTGCAACAGCGATCTCCCGCCCGCTTTTCATTCTTCCTTCAGCTTCGAGTACAACCCTGCCTCTCGCTCCTCTTCTTATGAGAGCACGCTGCGCCTCGGAAATACCTGCCTCCGGCGAAAATTTCCCGCTCTCTTCACGAATGTTCCGGAGCATATCTTTCCCTTCAAGACCGGCCATCCTGATCACTTCCGCTCCGGCATCCGCCGCCAGGACAGCCTCCCTGCCGGCATTCTCTCCGGAAAGCAGCTTTACGCAGATCTGCTTTTCTCTGTCAGCATTTTTCAGATCGAATATCAGCTGCTCCAGATCTCTCTCAGAACGAACATCGCCGCACAACGCAGGAAAGAGCATGATCGTACCTTTCCCGTATGCTTCTTTCCCGCTTTGCCGAAAACTCTTCCGGCTGACGGAAACATCCGCATCCTCTTTTATGCTTAGTCTTTTTACGATCTCGAAAACAGGCTCCGCCTCATAAAGAGGGATCGGATCCTTCTCAGACACAAATACCGCTGTTCTCCGGAAGGTTTCTGCCTCCTTTTTCTCCATTTCTGCCGTGATATCCTTAAATGCATCATAATCATTGTCCCGGATGGCCTGCTGCATACTCTTAAGAATATGCACATCATGGCCATACATCTGGTATTCCGGTTCCCGGCGATCTCTTGTTCTGCTCTTTCCGCCTTCGGTATCATCGGCTCCGGTACTTCTGTCTTCTGCTTCGGGAGAAATATACCTGTGATCCTCATCACAGATGATCTTCTTTTGTTTTATATCCGCGGCCAATATGCATCCCGGCAAAAGACGTGATTTTTTTACCATGTGCTCCGGCCTTACAATCATTCCGCAGCCTCCTGACGAAAAGATAAGGCGTCTATCGTCCGTAATGCAGTACCGTACCGGCCTGGTTCCCTCCAAATCCACAATGGCACCCGCAATATCTCCGTCGCAAAACATGAACGCCGCAGGAGTATTCTTCACCCCGGTCAGTGCTCCGCTGTAAAGCAGCCTCTCCGAAAGACCATCACCTTTCATAATCTCCGATTCAAAGACACCGTCTGTCATGAGATCTGCTCTCACAGGACTCAATCCTGCCCCGCTGTCATACGCGGTCATCCGGTATGGGCACGTCCGCTCCCACCCATTTGCAGCCGAAGAGGCTGAGGTGCCTGAATACGCCATGGCAAAAGATGTTTTATAATTCCGGTCTTTCATATCCGTATAAAAACAGGCAAGCAGGGACGCCGGGACCATTCCTTTATAAACAATCGTCCGGGAAGACAATGAGCAAACATATGCGCCGTCAGCTATCTTTTCAAACTCCCTGCGGATCTCATATAATCTTCTGTCAAAATCCATTCCTTTGGCACAATCTGCCGGCCGTGCTGTAAATCCCTGACAAATATACGGCACGCGGCTTTTTTCTGTTTTTCCCAATATTTCCGGATCAACCGGTACATCCCGCCAGCCCAGAAATTTCACTCCGTTTTTTTCTGAAATATTTTTAAACAGACGTTTCAGACAATCCCGCTTCCTTTTGTTTCCCGGAAAGAAAAACATTCCAACGCCGTAGTCTCCTGAATTCCGGATAAAGATACCTGCATCCTCTGCCGCTTTTCTGAAAAAGCAATGAGATATATGCACCAGAACGCCTGAACTTTCCACAGGTCTGCAGCAAAGCCCGCCATCCGGCCTGTATCCGGCCTTCTCTGCGATCCAAAGCGCATCCCGGACAGTCTTATGATCGGCACGTCCGTTCATATTGACGATCATTCCGATCTCACATGCATCGTGTCCTGTTTTATAAAAGCTTCTTTTATCCATTGCCATCGAACCACCTCATTGAAATTCATTTGTTTCACAGGAAATTGACGAAATTTCCTGTGAAAGAACAAAGTCCGCGAGCGGACTTCAGCTCCCCAGCCCCTCAGTCTTGAGGGGAGCGAACCGGACTTTGCGCGCCGCCGCACGGCTGCGCAGCTGCCTTCCTTTGTGCGGCGTGTGCATCCCCCGGAGGGTTTATGTCATAGGAAATGATCGTAATTTCCTATGACATAAAAAAGAGGACAAAGATACTGATACCGCTTTTCTGCGGTCAGACACCTTTGTCCTCTGAGAATTCATGTTTAATTACTGAAATATGCTAGCATAAAGATTATTCCGTGTCAAGAACCAATCAACCTGACAGATCTTCGGATCCAGGCAGCTTAATAGATCCCCGGGCCGGGAATGAATTCGTCGTTTTCCTCCAGACGTCTGATCATCCTTACCGCAAAACTGTCCAGAATGATCAGGAACGCCAGGAACAGCAGCATACTCCATCCCGTGGAAATAAAAAGCATGCAATCATAGAAGCCATGAAGAAGCGTCGGGATCAGCAGCGCCTTTGCCATATTGGTCCTCCTGCCTTCCACATCACCTCTGCTCTCCGCCAGCTTCGCAAGTCCCAGATACATTCCCATAAAAACGCCAAAAGTGAAATGTCCCGGTATCGAAGTGACAGCTCGTACCAGCGCCGTTCCCAGACCTGACATAAAAACATACGATACGTTTTCCAGCGCGGCAAAACCCAGCGCCGCAGCAGCAGCGTAGACCACGCCGTCAAAAGTATAGTTAAAGTCACGGCAGTTCCATACGCTCAATCTGACCGCCGCCATTTTTACGATCTCCTCCACGATCGCCACACCAATGAAAGAATCCACTACATAATAATTCATGGATCCCTCCGGAAACAACGCAAGGATCACGCCTCCAAGGAACAGTTCCAGAATGATCGCCGGGAATGTAGAGATCATCCCGTAGATAAATGTTTTTACCACCAGATCCGGCGGCTCCTTATCCACTTTATCTTTTTTGTAAATATAAACCATCAGATAGATCGGCGGCGCCAGAGCGGCGATTGCCAGTATCATAGTAATTGTAATCATTTTCACCAAACTCCTTTCACAGAATGCCGATCGTTTACGGTCAGATCAGTACTGAAAATATACGGCAGACGCTGCGGTCCTCTCTGCGGCCTTCTTCTCTTCCAAAAAAGGCAAGCCGCATCGATCGGCTTGCCCTTCTTTTTTTATTACACAAACATGATCTGATATTATGTGACTCTCAGGCTTGTTTATCATAAAACTTCCCGCTTCATGATCACAACTATTCAGAAATGACATGTGGGAAGCTTTAGTTTATCAGAATATTCCCAGAAGCTTGCTGTACGCTGTCAGCGCGCCGTCCGTATTCTTTGCCAGAACCTTCTTTGCCAGAAGCTTGCCAAGCTGAACGCCCTCCTGATCGAAGCTGTTGACATTCCATGTGAAGCCCTGGAACATAACCTTGTTCTCGAAATGAGCCAGTACTGCACCCATTGTCTCAGGCGTCAGTTTGTCTCCGACGATAATGGAAGAAGGTCTGCCTCCCGCAAAATATTTATTTGGATTCTCATCGTCTTTTCCGAGAGCGAACGCAACGATCTGAGCAGCAACGTTGGCTTTCAGCTTCTGCTGGCTCGTGCTGTCCTCGATCACAACGTCTGTCGCCATCTGGCTGTCCTTGAAGCCGATGAACTGCAGCGGAACTATCGTCGTTCCCTGATGCAGGAGCTGATAGAAGGAATGCTGTCCGTTCGTTCCCGGCTCGCCGTAGATGATCGGTCCTGTCTGATAATTTACAGGCTCGCCAAAACGGTTCACGCTCTTTCCGTTAGACTCCATATCCAGCTGCTGCAGATGTGCCGGGAAACGGCTCATAGCCTGTGAATACGGCAGAACTGCCGTGGTCTGATATCCCAGGAAATTGCGCTCATAAACGCCGATCAGAGCATCCATAAGAGCCGGATTTTTCCTGATATCCTTATTCTTTGCCAGCTCATCCTCTTCATGAGCACCCTGCATGATGCGCGCGAAAATCTCCGGTCCGAACGCCAGAGAAAGTACACAGCCGCCGACTGCCGAAGAAGAAGAATATCTTCCGCCGATATAATCATCCATATAGAAAGAATCCATGTACTCAGGATTTCCTGCCAGTGGAGATGTCTCAGACGTAACGGCTACCATATGCTTCGCCGTAGAGAGGCCTGCCTTTGCCAGAGCGTCTTTCACGAAGGACTCATTTGTCAGAGTCTCAAGAGTAGTACCGGATTTGGAAACAACGATAAAGATCGTATGTTTTACGTCAATGCCTGCCAGAACTGCCGCAGCGTCGTCAGGATCAACGTTGGAGATAAATTTAGCTTCCATCTTCAGCTCTTTGTTTACCTTTGCCCAGTTCTCAAGCGCGATATAAATAGCGCGTGGACCAAGATCGGAGCCGCCGATACCGATCTGGCATACAGTAGTATACTTTTCTCCATCCTCATTTACGATCTCGCCTGCATGCACCTTCTTCGCAAACTCAGAGTAACGGGCCTGCTGTCCGGCATAGAACTCTCTCTTGTTCACGCCGTCAACCACTACATCGTCTCCGAGCTGTCCGCGGCAAAGCTGATGAAGTACAAGTCTCTTCTCACCTGTGTTTATCACATCGCCGTTGTACAGTGCCGCATATTTATCTGTAAGCTGCTGCTCGTCGGCAAGTCCCTGCAGAATGTCAAGAATATTGTCATCGACCTGCTTGGACGCATAGCAGTATACCATGTTATTTGACATCGGAATCTGATACTCAGCCACACGTTCAGCTCCGTTCTCACCTGCCATA
>DFHP01000208.1 GCA_002371335.1 Eubacterium sp. UBA3720 | reverse complement strand
TTTTTGAACTGTCAAAGACAGGAATATCATTTCGAAAGCTTTTAAAAATATGTTACGTCACACCCTGACCAGGGTGTGACGGTAACGTTGCGTCCGGCGATTCCAATTTCGCTTCGCGAAACGCCGAACGCCGTAAAACTCCGGTTTTTGAGCGTTCCGACGCTCAAAAACACGTCGAATCTGGTGGGGGAGTGACTTGTAACAAAAATATTCAAAACCCGCCCGCCGGCGTCACTTTGCGGCGGCACTTTGCGCCCTCACGAGAGGCATGAAGCAGGGATATTGTTACAATTCAAAAAGTCAAAATATTTTACTTGCAATCGACATTTGTTTTTGATAATATACTAATGTTGTTTTTCCGAACTTGTAACTATTCGGCACGATAGCGAATACGCGTCCATGATCGATGCCCACGATCAGGGGATGTCTGCGGCAGCTCTCTCAATCAGCCGCAATATGATCCGCGATCGTTGGGGTGTTGAATAATTACCTGAATTTAAAAGGGTTAGGAGGTGTTAAGATGGCCAAGTGCGATATCTGCGGCAGAGGCGCTTTCTTTGGAAATCAGGTCAGCCATTCACATAGAAGATCTAATAAAGTCTGGCACGCGAACGTTCAGAGAATTGCTGTAAAGACTGCCGGCGGCAGCAAGAAGATTCATGTCTGCACCAGATGCATGCGTTCCGGTAAGGTCGAGCGTGCATAATGCATTCTGAAAAGGTTTTATAATACTGCGGCGGTGTGCCCCGAATCACACCGGACTGCCCTGTTGATAAAACCTGAAATGCCTGTTTATTTGTAAAATCAACAGCTCCGAAGGAGAATTCCTTCGGAGCTGTTTTTCTTCATCAGGCAAGACCCGCAGGCGGGTCTCACTCTTACAGTTACTTTTCCTGACCCTTCTTTTCCGCGGCGTTCTTCACAGCTTTTTCCGGGAAGGCCTTACTTGCCGCTTCCTCATCCGAGATCATTTCAGTATTGCGGGAACGGATCTTGTCGATCAGTTCGGGAATCATATCCATGATATGGGTCAGACTGGTCTGGTCTCTGACATTGACAACCTTTGTCATATTGTTCCTGATCACCAGTACTGCAGAAGGGGTCATTTTCGCGGAGAAGCCGCCCATACCGCCGTCCTTGCGTTCTGATCCGTTTGAACCTGCCCCGACGCCGATGCTGACATCAGAAAGAGGAACAATGATCGTATCGCCAACAGTGATCGGTTCACCGACTACCGCGCGGGAAGTCAGGACGCCCTGCGCACCATCCATCAGAGATTCAAGCACCTGGTTGAAACTGTTGTTCTTGCTCCCGTTCAGCTTTATTCCATTGCCATTTCCGCTGCCGTTCTTTTTCTCTTCCATTATTTCCTGATCCTTTCCTGAATACTGAGTGCCATAAGGCCGTTCAGAGATAATATATACGCTTTATGCTGTCTGTCTGTTTCTTTTTTTATACTGCCACTCTCTTAAAAACATAGATACATGAGTTGCCCGACAAACGGGCACATTGCTGCATAAGCCCCGCGCTTTTTACGCCGGTACATTGGACTGCCGGGTCCTGGCAGCAGGTCCTGTCATGCCGCGGCAGACGATGTCTTTCCCTTCTCCTGTGTCTTTTGGGATTTTCCGGAGCGGTGTCCGGGACCGCGGCGCAGTCTGGTGATCAGACGCCTGACGTCTCTGTTTAGCAGGATCCGTATCCCGTCGTAGGCCAGGCTGAATAAACAGATTCTGCCCTGCGCGGCACCGTGCAGATCATATCGATAGAGCTCAAAGTCCGTTCCGACCGCAACATGGCCCGCTGTAATCGGATACAAATACCCCTGAACAGCAAAAACCTGCGCACTTCTGGCCGGATCTCCCAGCCCCAGCACACCGGTCAGACCGTATTCCCGGGGCATGACATTCCGGACTATCTGCCGAAGTCTGAAGAAAAGCACCGCTCTCGCGCGGGTACCGCACTCTGACTGGAGCACATGAAAGACATCCTGCAGCCGGTTGTACAGCTTTTCGATGCGGTTGAGCATCTCCTCCAGCTTCTGATCCAGTGTCTTCTTTTTCTCAGGTTCCCCGGGCTTCTCTTCTTTCTTCTCCTCTTCTGGCTCTTTTTTCCGCAGGAACCTGTCCAGCGGAACCTTTTTCCCCAGGATGCGGACCTCCACGCGGATAAATTCGTCATCTCCGTCTTTGCCGCCTGCAGAAAGACCTCCGTAAAAGACTCCCAACAGCCACCGGACACTTCCCTCAAAGGCAACGTCTTTTTTCAGATCCAGATGCAGCACTTCGCTGCTCCCCTCCGGATCATCGATGCTGCCGGAAAAAGAATAACGAATCGGAACAAACAGAACGAGCAGCATGATGATCAAGAGCAGTCCGGCCAATATAAGGAGTACGATCCCAAGGACCTTCAGCACAGTTAAAAAAACTGCCATCGCTCACTACTCTCCTCTTTGGTTCTCAAAGGCAGTCCGGGACGCAAGATACTGCGCCGCATTCCACTGCCCTGTCATTCTAAATGATTCTTCTGTAATCCTTTTTACCATGTCGATCGCATCGGCCCTTCCCTCTGCAATCCCCACAATAAAAGGCGGATGTGCTTTGTAATATGCCGTCTGGAGATTCGCGCAGTGCATGATTTCCAGCTGCGGTCTTCCCTGGGGTCCCCTGGCAAGAAGCAGGACATATATGGTAAGATGCCCCTTTCCGCGCATCAGATCTTTTCTGACCTTCCGCGGATTCGGGATTTCGGGGCTCACATACAATTTGTCATAAAAAACCATCAATCATCTCCCTCTGCACGCAGAGCGGTCAATCCGGTATTCCGTCACCGTCAAGATCCTCGAAGACACCGATATTCTGCATATTCACTGTCCTTCTGCGGATCTTTGCTTCCTCCGACGCCTGATAGATAAAGTCTTTGATCTCCCTGGCATGGCGGATATTCTTGAGAACGATCGTCTTGTTGGTCGCGTCGGAAGTGACACAGATCACTGTCCCAAGTCCGAAAATTCTCTGGAAAAAGCTGATCTGCAGCTGCACATCGATCACCCGGTACATGTAACAGTCGTTTTCCATAGATGAAAGGAAACCGGATTTGATCTGAATATCGTTTTCATACAGCAAATATGTCGTAAAAGTAAAGGGAAGTCCCAGAAATAACCATCTTTTCTGTTCTTTATAAACCAGCTTGCCCTTTTCAGACAATACCCGTCTGTCGATCGCGCCGCCTGAAGTTTCCGAAGGACCAGTTTGCGTTTTCTCTCTGATCATCAACATACCTCCTGAGGTGATCCTTTTTACAGCGAACAAACAATCACTACTATCATACATCCATTTTTCATTCGGGGAAAGTCTTTTCTTTCTCCTATGCGGTCAGCCTCCCGGCGGCACAGATATCCCCTGCTAAGCATACACAGCACCCTTCTTTTGACTCCAAAAAGACTAAGATTGCGGATTCAATGAGTTAGCATTTATTAACCCATTCCCTCAGTGTTATTATAAGTATGAAAACGATAGTGCTGTCACAGACCGGCATTATCCAGATTTATAGTTTTCAGTAGCTTTATGTAAATGTTTTTCTTATGTAAAGGAGGCTATTTATGGCAGCTGATTATTATGCATCCCTCGGTAAAAACCTGATCGGTACAAAGACATTTGACAATCTGATGGCCGCATTTGCCGGCGAGTCCCAGGCAAGAAATAAATACACCTATTTTGCTTCCAAGGCAAAAAAGGACGGGTACGAGCAGATTGCCAAAATATTCCTGCAGACAGCAGAAAACGAAAAAGAGCATGCCAAGATCTGGTACAAGATCCTGGAAGGTGTTCACAGCACAGTAGATAACCTTGAGATCGCCGCAGACGGCGAGCACGAGGAGTGGACAGAAATGTATCCCGGCTTCGCAAAAGAC
>DFHP01000201.1 GCA_002371335.1 Eubacterium sp. UBA3720 | reverse complement strand
GGGATGAATGCCGTCTCATAGACTAAAGTTTTACTATAAATGGTATTATTTAGTAAAATGTGATATAATATATACATAGGATAATCCTAAATCTATAGCCTGCAAATAAAAAGTCAAGGCTGAAATGATGTACTTTGAAAACTTTATACAGGTTGAATGAAAGCGCAAAAAGAAGGCCGCCAGAGTGCCGGCCAGGCGATTCAGCAAAGGTTTACAATCAGTTTTCAGCTATCTCTGGATGCTCCGACAGGTATTCTTTAATGCGGCCATAGTAGACGCGAAGGAACTTATTCGCACCGGCAGTCATGTAGACATAGTAAGGTTTTCCTTGAGAACGCTTCTTGTTCATGAATTCATAGACGGGATCGTCCTGCGGCATTGTCTTTATGAGACTATCCATGACCTGGAACAGCGCTTTGCGAAGCGGCGCAGAGCCACGCTTTGAGGTGCGAACACTCTTTTGGGAATAGGAGCCGGAATCATTTTTTCCGGGATCAACGCCAGCAAAAGCGGTAAGCGCACCCTTGTGCGTAAATCTGGTCACATCTCCGATCTCAGCCATCAGTTGAGGACCAAGAGATGTCCCGACACCTTTCATGGCGAGAACAACCGGGTATTCTGGAAGCTGGGATGCGATATCGTTCATGCGGGTACGCAGTTCTTCAACAGCGGCTGATGCTGTATTGACCTGATTCACGGCTTGGCGAACGATAAACTTTGTCACTTCGTCCTTTGGGAGCATCGGAATGATGTTGCGGACCGACTCATAGATTTCCGCCGGTTTGTCTGGCTGGAAGTTGTAGCCCTTGCGTTTGCACCATTTCTGATAGTGCTCGATAAACGCGGCAAGGGACATGCTACGGATGCGATCCACATGCCAGTATGTATCGACAAAATCCACCCACTTCTGCGATCCGTCGCTTCTGGCAGGGCTGTCGAAGAAGGTATTGGCACCGGGGAATGTCTGGTCAAGAAGGCTGATGAGGTTGTTCTTCATCGCAGTCTTGAGCTTGGTGTAGTACCCGAACTGCCGGTTCATGATTTTGAGTTGGTTTCGTAATTCATCCATGGCTCCATACTGCTTGAGTTTATGCCACTTGTCAAGCGTATAGCGTGCAATTTTGACGGAGTCAGCCTTATCGGTTTTTACTTTGCGAAGGGAGTCGTTGTCAAAGTCTTTGATCAGCTTTGGATTCACAAGACTGACGAAGAGTCCGGCATCTGAAAGCCAGCGGGCCATCGGTTCGTGATAGCGGCCGGTGTACTCCATAACGATCCTGCTCTCGCCCTCAAGGGAGCGGATCTCCCGGATAAGGTCATCAATCTGATCCGATGTATGTTTGACCTCATGAGGACTTGAAACAATCTCCCCGAAAGGACGAAGGATCGTCACCATGCTTTTGCCTTTAGATGCATCAATACCTACTGCGTTCATTGTCCACCTCCTGAAATGATATGACACGGTAAATGTCAGCTTTACTCATTGCCTGTTCTATCTACTGGGGTGTGACACGAATGTACCGCAAGGGCAATTCAACCTGCATAAAACGAATGCTGCGAATGAGGAGCTGGCTGGCAGTCTTAGTTACGGACGCGAAGTCCAAGAAAGGGAGCCGCCATACCGATACTCCATCATTCTAACAGCTTAAGCAACAAGACGGTGAAGAACCCATCTGGCTGATGGGTATCTCAACCATAAATACATTGTAGTAGAAGGGAGGAAAGAAATAATGTTATTGAAAAAGCTAGGGTGTTATAGAGAATTATCATATGGAGAGGAACATGACCCTTCAATCAAAGATTTCATTCACAGTAAGATCGATAATAAGAAGGAATTATGTGAGTATCTTAGGAAAGGTCAGATTATTGCTGCCTGTGGCGGGGTGGTTAAGGATGTAATCTGTCCGGAAAAGGGAATAATAGGCAGCCCGGATGATATGACTGACGGAACCTGGATCTGGTCTGCGGATCTTGCTTATTATGTTGAGGAATACGACTTGATGCTTGATAGTGCTTTTGTATCTCATGCAAAGAAAAACGGGTGGGACATTCCTGAAAATATAGTCATTGACCCTGATAATATCGAGGTTATTTAACAAAAACTATCGGATGCGGGTGCCCGTTTATTCGCGTGAACTATGCGTTGCATCCGATAGAGTAAATATTTGCAGTTCTGATGATAGAACATAAACTCTAAGGAGGTGACGTTATGTCAAGAATTAACAGCGCCCGAAGAGGGTGCAAGGATGTTTTTAACGCTTTTTTAGTATCAACTGCGACATATGATGGGTTATTTGAATTCCCGTGCATAGCAGCATGTAATGAGGTGCCGAGGCGGGTAATATCTTTTTCAAAGGCTATATCATGTAAGGATTATGAACAGTGGGTTCACTTTTATGAGGATGATTACCTTTTTGAACGTCTATGGAATAATCCGCGAAAATACCTTCCAATTCTGCAGAAGTATCAGGGAGTCATCCTGCCAGATTTTAGTCTTTACAGAGATATGCCCTTGGTTATGCAACTTTGGAATATATACAGAAGCAGAGCCATAGGCCACTGGTTACAAGCAAACGGTGTAAAGATCATCCCAAATGTCAGATTTGGAGACCAGCGGACATATAATATATGCTGCATCGGTATTGAGAGACAAGGAGTCATTTCTGTCGGAAGTCATGGGAATTTAAAAAACAGAGAAGACCGTGAGATTTTTCTGAATGGGCTTGACAGAATTGTAAAAATTCTAGAGCCGCGGGTGATTGTCGTATACGGTGCAGCGCCTGATAAGTATTTTAATCGGTATAAAGAAAACGGAATCATAATCGTTCAATTTGATAGCAATTTCGCTGCCGCTCACAAGAAGATGGAGTGATGGGCTTGGTGCAGTGAATGTCAGGAATATTCACACTCACGATTTCTTATACCGGAATGGTGGAGAAATATAGAGACGGTTAGTCTTGAGGAACTCCATGGTTGTCCGGACAATTTGAACGAAGTGCATGAGTCGATTGACGAATGGATCAATACTCTTCTGGATGAAAGAGCGAAAAGTTGAACTTTAGATAAAGGTGCTCTTCATACGGAGAATTGGAGCAAGTCGAGGTTTACCGGCAGATTGACTATGGAAGATAGAGGATGAAAAGAACGGGGATGCATATGATCAGGCATCTCCGTTTCCTTTATGTAGCCGAGCCGAGTGGGGATATATTTCCCGGCTCGGCTCGGTAAAGGAAGGGAGAGCTATTTTGTTATTTGAAAGTCACTGCTTTGGTTTGAGGGTATTGGGCAGTGGCTGTTATTTTAAAGTTCATCCATGGCAATTTCGGGGCGGGAAAGATTTACCTCGAGATTACCGTTATGCTTTCTGATTTCATCAATCATGCTTTTGACGGTCACGCCGGGGCGCATCGTCACATTGTACTGAAGAACATAAATCGTGCCCATGTTGGCCGTTTTTACGGATTCCAGTTCATATCTGTCCAGAAAGCTCTTAAAGATTTCCTCGAAACGTCCTTCAAAATCCAGATCCTCGGGAACTTTGATCTTCAGTTCACGTTCTGCCCGGCTGCTTCCGCCGAAATCACTGAGATTCAGGAGCAGACTGACCAGAGAAATGATGAGTGTAACAGCTGCAGCAACACCGAGATAACCCATGCCACATGCCAGGCCGACGGCCATGGTGAGGAAGATGATCGATATGTCCTGGCTGCGTCCCGGAGCGGAACGGAACCGGACGAGACTGAAGGCACCTGCCACGGCCACACCGTAGCCAACGTTTCCGTTCACGAGGATGATCACAACCGCCACGATCGCGGGGAGCATCACGAGGGTTACGGCAAGGCTTCTGGAACACCGGTTCTTCACCATAAAGAGGCAGGCGATAAAGAGACCGCAGATGAGAGCGGTCAGAACCGATAACAGAAAATCGGATCCCGAAAAAACACCGTCTTCTAATAGAGGAAAACATCTTATCAAGCATACGCCACACCTCCTTTTTTCTTCTGTATGGTTACCGGAATGCTGCCGGTTCCTGCTGCGACAGCATCGGCTGCAAGCTGACCGGCAAACCGGGTTCTGACAGTATCCATCTGCATTTGGCAGTATCCCATGCCGTATTTGGAAAAGGATACCGGGAATATCCGGAGTTCGCTCATCTTACGGGAAAGTGCCAGGGGAATGGCGTCCTTTACCTTGATTTCCATGAGATGATGACCATCCGCCAGAAGGTTTCTTCCTTCGTTTCCCATTGACAAATCCAGATTTTTTGCTCGCCAGTGAATATCTCTGTCAAACGTTACCCGGAAGTCCGGGTCATCCTTTCCGGCGAGGGCAATTCTTTTGCAGCTGATCAGCATGGCCGGAGCCAGACCCTTGTAATTTGTCCGGAATGCATCAATCTCTCCGGCAATCTGTCGGTCGGCACCTTTGAAATTCAGGCCATCACCTGTAAGCTGCGATAAGCTTCCTGTTCCGGTCAGATACCGGAGCGCATCTTCGTAGGAAAGGGAAATTCTTCGTTTATATACGATTCCGTCATATTTCTTTTTGATCTCGATAAAGGCCGGTGTATCTTTCTCCGGAACGCCGTAGGTTCTGAGCCGGAGCTTTTCCTTATAGACCGGTTTTTCCAGAGAGGTACGGATCAGCCGGTAGTTCGGCGTATCGAAATACAGACTGAGGATATCGCTTTCGCCGTACTTATCGATTTCAGCCATTTCCAGGAGGGCCGGAAGAAACGCTTCGTACTGCTCTTTGCTGAGGAGATATTTTACTTCTTTTCTTTTAAATACAGCCTGAAAATCCGACATCGCCTTCACCACCTTTCGTCTTTGATGGTGATATCATATAACAGGTTTCTGAAACGAAACTGAAATCCGAAAAAGGTTTTTTATGATACCAAAATGATATGATGCATGTCATGCCGCAAGAGTTTACATAATTTTTCTAGCTAGCGTAAAGTTTTGTTCGGAA